>SKYL01000108.1 GCA_007127935.1 Halorhodospira sp.
GCCCCCCCACCCCGGCCGCCTCCATCTCCTCGACCAGCCGGGCGGCGCGGTTGTAGCCGATCTTCAACCGCCGCTGGACGCCGGAGATGGACGCCCGGCGCGTCTCGGTGACGATGCGCACCGCCTCGTCGTAGAGCGGGTCGCTTTCGCCGCCGTTGCCGTTGCCCTCGCCGGAGAGACCGGGGATGGGCGCCGTCTCCGAGGCGTCCTTGAGGACGTCCTCCACGTACTCCGGCTCCCCGATCTGCCTCAGGTGGTCGACCACCCGGTGGACCTCGGCGTCGGAGACGAAGGCGCCGTGGACGCGCTGGGGCATGCCGCTACCCGGCGGCAGGAAGAGCATGTCGCCGTGGCCCAGCAGGGACTCGGCCCCCATCTGGTCGAGGATGGTGCGGGAGTCGATCTTGGACGAGACCTGGAAGGCGATGCGGGTGGGGATGTTGGCCTTGATCAGGCCGGTGATGACGTCCACCGACGGCCGCTGCGTGGCGAGGATCAGGTGGATGCCGGCGGCCCGCGCCTTCTGGGCGAGCCGGGCGATCAACTCCTCCACCTTCTTGCCGACGATCATCATCATGTCGGCCAACTCGTCGACGACGACGACGATGAAGGGCAGTTCCTCCAACTCCGGGGCCTCGGGGATCTCGTCGTCGAGGACGGCGGCGGCGGGGTCGCCGGCGTCGAAGAGCGGGTCGCGCAACGGCTCCCCGGCCTGCTTGGCCTCCTGCACCTTCTTGTTGAAACCGTTGACGTTGCGCACGCCCAGCGCCGCCATCAGGCGGTAACGGCGCTCCATCTCGGCGACGCACCAGCGCAGGGCGTTGGCGGCGTCGTTCATGTCGGTGACCACGGGGGCCAGTAGGTGCGGGATGCCGTCGTAGATGGAGAGCTCCAGCATCTTCGGGTCGACCATGATCAGCCGCGCCCGCTGGGGGGTGTTGCGGTAGAGCAGCGAGAGGATCATCGCGTTGATGCCCACCGACTTGCCCGACCCGGTGGTCCCCGCCACCAAGAGATGAGGCATCTTGGCCAGGTCGGCGGTGACCGGGTTGCCGCCGATGTCCTTGCCCAGGGCCACCGCCAGCGGGGCGGTGTTCCGCTCGAACTCCTGGGAGCGGATGATCTCGGAGAGGGCGATGGTCTGCCGCTCCTCGTTGGGGATCTCCAGCCCCACCGTGGACTTGCCGGGGATCACCTCCACCACCCGCACCGAGATCACCGACAGGGCGCGGGCCAAGTCCTTGGCCAGGTTGGAGATCTGGCTGACCTTGACGCCGGCTGCGGGGAGCACTTCGAAGCGGGTGATCACCGGCCCCGGCTGCACCGCCTCCACCTGGACCTCGACGCCGAAGTCGGCCAGCTTGTGCTCCAACTGCTTCGACATCGCCTCCAGGGCCTCGCGGGAGTAGCCGCCCCGGGAACGCGGGGGGTCGTCCAGCAGGCTCACCGGCGGGGGCGCAGCGGCGTTGCGGCGCAGGGGCGTCACGTGCCCCCCCGGCAAAGGCGCCGCCGGTGCGTCCACCGCCGGTCCCCGTGCCGGGGGGAGTTCGGGTAGCTCACCGGCCCACGGCTCCTCCTCCGGAGGAAAGAGCGCGATCTGCCGCTCCCGGGCCGCCGCCTTCCCCTCCGGCAACGCCGCCATCGTCGGCTCGATGCGCAAGGCGTCCCGGTGGCGCCTGCGCTCGGCGTCACGGGTCCTCGCCTCCTCCCGGGCCTGGCGGTTGCGCATCCCCTCCAGCCGCGCCCACAGCTCATTGAAGTGGCGCTCCAGGAAGCGCCGCAGCCAGTCGGCGCCGGCCAGCGTCCAGACACCGACCCGCTCACTGACCGCCAGCCAGGAGAGGCCGGTGGAGAGGGTCACCCCGGCGAGAAAGAGGGCCAACGCCAACAGCGTGGCGCCGGTATGGCTGAAGACGGTGGCCAGCCCGGCGGCGGTGACCTGCCCGAGCATCCCGCCGGCGGAGAGCGGCAGCGAGGCGCCCGCACCCGTGTTGAGGCTCAACAGTCCGGTGCCGGCCACTAGGGCGAGGAAGAAGCCACCGGCACGGACACCCACCGTCCAGCCGTCGAAAGGGGCGTCGTCCAGGCGCCAACGGTAGACGAGGTAGGCTGCATAGCCGGTGACCAGCGGCAGGAGGTAGGCCCAGTAACCGATGAGCAGCAACGCCAGATCGGCGAACCAGGCGCCGGCCACACCGCCGGCGTTGCGGATCTCGCCGGAGGCGCCGGTACCGCTCCAGCCCGGATCACCGGGATGATAGGTGGCCAACGCCAGGAGCATGAAGGCCGCCACGGCGCACAGGACCACCAACGCGGCCTCGCGGAGGCGGCGCTGTATGGGTTGGGTCACCTGGGACTCAACCACCGAGCGCCTCCCGCACGGCGTCGTGTACGATGGCCCCGTCCCGGACCTGGAAGCCGCTCTCCAGACCGGGCACCGGGTCCCCGGCGCCGGTCAGCGCGGCCACGTACGGCGTCAGCCGAGCGGCGAGGACTTGCGAGGCGGTCCGGGGCACCGCGCCGGGCATGTTGGTGACGGCGAAGTGGACCACGCCGTGGGCAGTGTAGGTGGGCTCTTTCCAGGTGGTGGGCCGCGTGGTTGCGACGCAACCGCCCTGGTCCACGGAGATATCGATGATCACCGCCCCCGGCGGCATGGCGGTGACGGTCTCCTCGTCGACCAGGCACGGGGCGCGCCGGCCCGCCATCAGGACCGCCCCCACCACCACGTCGGCCTCGGCGGCGGTCTCGGCGATGGCCCGCGGACCGCTGTAGAGGGCGGCGACGTTGGGTCCCACCGCCGCCGCTTCCTCCAGGCGGCGCCAGTCGAGATCGAAGACGGTGACCTCGGCGCCGGCGGCGGCCAGGGTGCGGACCGCCGCCATCCCCGCGCTACCGCCCCCCAACACCACCGCCTTCCCCCGGGGGGTGCCGGCGATCCCGCCCAGCAGCAGGCCGCGCCCGCCGTGGGGGTGGTGGAGCAGCGTCGGCGCCAGTTGGCCCGCCAACCGCCCGGCGATGGTGCTCATGGGAGCCAGCAGCGGTAGGGCACCGTCCGCGGGGCCGGTGACCGTCTCAAACCCGATGCACGTCGCGCCGCTCGCCTTCAGGGCGCCGGCCAGATCCGGATCGGCGGCCAGGTGGAGGAAGCAGAAGAGTTGTTGTCCGGGCCGCAGGGCGTCACGCTCCGCGGGCTGGGGCTCTTTGACCTTGACCACCAGGCCGGCGTCGGCCCAGATCTCCGCCGCGGTCTCCACCACCGCGGCCCCGGCCTCCCGGTACTGGGCGTCGGCATAGCCGCTGGCCGCCCCGGCGCCCGACTGCACGGCCACGGCCACCCCTTGGGCGGCCAGGGTGTGGCACGCCTCGGGGGTCAACGCGACACGCCCCTCCCCCGGCTTGATCTCTTTCGGTACCCCGACGTTCAATGGCACGCTTTTCTGGTCCCCCGTTTCCGCACCCATACCATGGCAGCCTGACCGTCACAAGGGACGCCCTTCTGGTGCCCCGAGTGGAGTTGCTATGATAAAGAATCAGCAAGGGCCGCAATACGGGTGTTTTTCCTCTATCCATGCTCCGGCTGCGTTGGCTCGACGACAACCTTACCGAGGAACCCTTTCCCCCGGTGGATGAAGCCATGGACGAGCCCAACGGGCTGTTGGCCGTGGGCGGCGACCTCTCCCCGGAGCGCCTGGAAGCGGCCTATCGCAACGGCATCTTTCCGTGGTACGGCCAGGGGCAGCCGATCCTCTGGTGGAGCCCCGACCCGCGCGCCGTCTTTCTCCCCGGCGATCTGCACGTCAGCCGCACCCTGCGGCGCCGCCTGCGCCGGGGTGAGTACACCGTCACCGTGGATACCGCCTTCGAGGCGGTGATGCGCGGTTGCGCCGCCCCCCGGGAGGATCAGGACGGAACCTGGATCACCCCGGAGATGGTGGCCGCCTACACCGACCTGCACCGCCGGGGCCGCGCCCACTCGGTGGAGGTCTGGGTGGAAGGGCGTCTGGCAGGAGGCATCTACGGTGTCGCTCTGCACGGCGCGTTTTTCGGCGAGTCGATGTACAGCCGGGTCCCCGACGCCTCCAAGGTCGCCATCACTTGGCTCACGGAACAACTGTGGCACTGGGGCTTCCACTTCCTCGACTGCCAACTCAACAACCCCCACTTGGCGCGCCTCGGGGCGCGGGAGATTTCCCGCACCGAGTACCTGCGCCGCCTGCGGACCGCGCTGACCACCCCCCACCGGGGTGGCCGGTGGCAGTGGGATGCCGGCTTCCACCCGGGAGGCGGCGGCGGCCGCCGGGGGGCCGCGGCGTGAACGTGGCGGAGCGGCGCGGCCGGGCGGTGCTGCTCACCACCGGCGGGCACGACTGCCCCTACCTGCCGGATCGCACCGCGTGCAGCCAATTTCTCCACCCGCTGGAGCCGGTCGACACCACGCTCTACGAACTGCTTCTGCACCGCGGCTTCCGCCGCAGCGGCGCCTACGTCTACCGCCCCGCCTGCCCGTCGTGCGACGCCTGCCGCTCCTTGCGCATCCCGGTGGCCGCCTTCCGCCCCCGCCGCCGCCACCGCCGCTGCCTGAAACGGAACCGGGAACTCCATTTGGAGACCCGTCCGCCCCGCCTCACCGAGGAGCAGTACCGTCTCTATCTCGACTACCTCCGCCACCGCCACCCGGAAAGCGACATGACCGGCCCGGACATCGCCACCGCCGCCGGCTTCCTCGACGCGCCGTGGTGCGAATCGGTCTTCTACGAGTTCCGGGATGGCCCCGAAGGGCGACTGTTGGCGGTGGCGGTCACCGACGTGCTGCCCGACGCGCTCTCGGCGGTCTACACCTTCTATGCCCCCGACGCCGCCCACCGCGGCCTCGGCACCCTGGCGATCCTCTGGCAGATCCACGAGGCCCGGCGGCTGGGCCTCCGCCACCTCTACCTAGGCTATTGGGTCGACGGCTCCCAGACCATGGAATACAAGGCCGACTTCCGGCCCCACGAGTGCTTCGCTGGAGACCGCTTCCGGCCAGTGCCGCCCAATGAATGACGGGGGGTGCGTAATCCTTGCCGCGCCCTTCGTTGGCGGGTATGATTCGCGACTTCGTCGGGCCGCTCCGGCCCTCCACGAACCGATTCGACCTAGAGAGGCGCATGGCGAAGGAAGATTCCATCCGGATGCAGGGGACCGTTCTGGATACGCTCCCCAATACCATGTTCCGCGTTGAGCTGGAGAACGGGCACGTGGTTACGGCCCACATCTCCGGGAAGATGCGCAAGCATTACATCCGCATCCTCACCGGCGACAAGGTGACCGTGGAACTGACGCCGTACGACCTGTCGAAGGGCCGGATCGTCTACCGCGAACGGTAACCCCGCGCGCGGCGCCTTCCCCTTCCCGGTCAGGCGCCTTCCGTATCCTGTTCCCGCACGTGGATGGAGAGTTCGCCGCCCCCGACGGTGACCTCCACCTCGCCACCACCGGCCAGATCACCGAACAGCAGCCGCTCGGCCAGGGGCTTCTTGATGTACTGCTGGATCACCCGCGCCATGGGCCGGGCGCCCATCTGCGGATCGTAGCCCTTCTCGCCGATCCACCGCCGCGCCGCGCCGTCCACCATCAAGGTCACCCGCTTCTCGGCCAGTTGCACCGAGAGTTCGCGGATGAACTTGTCCACCACCCGCTGGATGGTATCGGGGTCGAGGGACTGGAACTGGACGACCGCGTCCAACCGGTTGCGGAACTCCGGGGTGAAGGTCCGGCGGATCGCCTCCATGCCGTCGGCCTCCCCTGCCGCGGTGGTGAAGCCGATGGCCCGTTTGCTCATCTCCTCGGCCCCGGCATTGGTGGTCATCACCACGATCACGTTGCGGAAATCCGCCTCACGGCCGTTGTTGTCGGTCAGAGTCCCGTGATCCATCACCTGCAAGAGCAAGTTGAAGACGTCCGGGTGGGCCTTCTCGATCTCGTCCAGCAGGACCACCGAGTGGGGGTGCTTGATCACCTCCTCGGTGAGCAGCCCACCCTGGTCGTACCCGACGTAGCCCGGAGGCGCACCGATCAGGCGGGAGACCGCGTGGCGCTCCATGTACTCCGACATGTCGAAGCGGATCAGCGGCACGCCGGTCAGTTCGGCCAACTGCCGGGTCACCTCGGTCTTGCCGACGCCGGTGGGACCAGCGAAGAGGAACGAGCCCACCGGCCGGTCGGGCTGACCCAGTCCGGCCCGGGACATCTTGATGGTGGAGGCCAGCGTCTCGATGGCCTCCTCCTGCCCGAAGATCAAGCCCTTCAGGTCGGTCTCCAGGTTCTCCAGGATCTTCATATCGGTGGCCGAGACCCGCCGCGGCGGGATGCGGGCGATCTTGGCCACGATGGACTCGATATCGGGCAGGCCCACCGTCTTGCGCCGCTTGGAGCGGGGGCGCAGGCGCAGGCGGGCGCCGGCCTCGTCGATGACGTCGATGGCCTTGTCGGGCAGGCGGCGATCATTGATGTACTTGGCCGACAGCTCGGCGGCGGCCTGGAGCGCCGGCTCGGTGAAGCGGACGCCGTGGTGCTCCTCGAAGCGCGATTTCAGCCCGCGCAGGATCTGCACCGTCTCGTCCACCGTCGGCTCGCCCACATCGATCTTCTGGAAGCGGCGCGCCAGCGCCCGGTCCTTCTCGAAGATGCCGCGGTACTCCTGGTACGTAGTGGAGCCGACACACCGCAACTCACCGGAGGCGAGCATTGGCTTGATCAGGTTGGAGGCGTCCATGACACCGCCGGAGGCGGAGCCGGCGCCGATGATGGTGTGGATCTCATCAATGAAGAGGATCGACCCGTGCTCCTTCTTCAACTGCTGGAGCAACGCCTTCAACCGCTTCTCAAAGTCGCCCCGGTACTTGGTGCCGGCCACCAGGGCGCCAAGATCGAGGGCGTAGATGGTGCTCTCCTTGAGGATATCGGGCACTTCACCTTCGACGATGAGCTTGGCCAGCCCCTCGGCGATGGCGGTCTTGCCGACCCCGGCCTCACCGACGAAAAGCGGGTTGTTCTTACGGCGTCGGCAGAGCACCTGCACCGTGCGCTCGATCTCGTGGCGGCGGCCGATGAGGGGATCGATCTGCCCTGCCCGGGCGCGGGCGTTCAGGTTGGTGGCGAACTGCTCCAACGGCGAATTGCCCTGGGGAGCGGGCTCGGCGGTACCCTCCTCCTCTGCGGGGCCGGCCTCTTCCTTGCCCAACTCCTCGTCGCCACTGACGCTGGAGATGCCGTGGGAGATATAGTTCACCACATCGAGGCGGGAGATGTTCTGCTTGTGCAGGAAGTAGACCGCCTGGGACTCCTGCTCGCTGAAGATCGCCACCAATACGTTGGCACCGGTGACCTCCCGCTTGCCGGAGGACTGCACATGGAGAATGGCGCGCTGGAGGACGCGCTGAAAGCCCAGCGTCGGCTGGGTTTCGCGGCTGTCGTTGACCGGCAGCAGCGGGGTGGTCTCCGCCAGGAAGGCCTGGAGGTCCTGCCGCAACCGGTCGATATTGGCGCCGCACGCCTTCAGAACCTGGGACGCGGCGGGATTGTCCGTCAGGGCCAGCAACAAGTGCTCCACCGTCAGGAACTCGTGACGCTTCTCCCGCGCATCTTTGAAGGCCAGGTTCAGGGTGAACTCCAGCTCTTTACTCAACATGCCATTACACCTCGACTGATGGCTTGGTCAGCCCCGCCATCCATTGGACTGAGTTCCAACGGGCTGGTTCCGGCGCAACGACGGATCACGCTTCTTCCATAGTACACAGCAGGGGATGATCGTGCTGCCGTGCGAAGTCGTTCACCAGTGATACCTTCGTCTCCGCCACATCGTAACTGAACAGTCCGCACACCCCTTTGCCCTTAGTATGGACCTGCAACATCACGTGCGTCGCCTTCGATCGATCCATCCCGAAAAACCGCTGCAACACCTCCACGACGAACTCCATCGGAGTGTAGTCGTCGTTCAGCAGGATGACCTTGTAGAGGGGCGGACGCCGCAGTTTCGGTTGGGCCTCCTCCACCTCGGCGTGGCTGAGATCGGGCTTGTCGGGTTCCTCGCTCATTCTGAAGTGTCGTCAATGATCCGGAGGCAATGTGAACGGTAACCGCCGGCAGGTCCGCCTTCCCGTGTATCAATTCTATATAGCGGGTAAGGGAACCGCCAACGCCCATTTTGCGGCGCCCCGGCCATCGGTATCTATGTCCGGGGACAAAAAACGCCCGGGCCGTTGCCACGGCCCGGGCGCCTTGAAC
>SKYL01000053.1 GCA_007127935.1 Halorhodospira sp.
AAGCGCGGGGAGATCGAGAAGGCGTTGAGCGAGGCGCTGCGGCCGTACCAAGAGGACGGCGGCTCCATCGTGATGCCTTCCAGCTCCTGGTGCGTGACGGCGCGGGCGCCGGGGTAAGGGCGATGCGGCCGTGGGACGCTTATTCGGGCTGTATCAAGTGGTAGCGGTTCTTGCCCGCCAGTTTGGCTTGGTACATGGCTTGATCGGCCTGGCGCAGCAACCGCTCCGCATCGGTCGGTTGCGCTTGCGGGTAGAAGGTCACCCCGAGACTGGCGGAGACCCGGAGCGTTCGGTCTTCGTCGGTCACGGGTTCGGCCACCGTTTCGAGCAGCCGGGTCAGTAATGCCGGGCATACGTCGATGTCCGGCAGATCCGGCAGCAGCAGCACGAACTCGTCCCCGCCGAGGCGGGCCAGGGTGTCGCCCTCGCGCAGGACGCCCTTCATCCGCTCGGCGAGGGTGACCAGCAGCCGGTCACCGGCCTCGTGGCCGTAACGGTCGTTGATCTCCTTGAAGCCGTCGAGATCGAGAAAGCCCACGGCAAGCCGCTCACTACGCCGCACCGCCCGCGCCATGGCTTGCTCCATGCGGTCGGCCAGCAGGATGCGGTTGGGGAGGCGGGTCAGCGCGTCGTGGTGGGCGCTCTGCTCCAGCCGGCGCTCGTGGGCCTTCTGATCGCTGATGTCCGAAAAGAGCGCAACGAAGCGGCGGGCGCGGTGGTCCGCATCGCGCACGGCGCTGATGGTCAGCAGTTCGGCGTAGATATCCCCGTCCTTGCGGCGGTTCCAGATCTCTCCCGTCCACATCTCCTCGTCCTTGAGGCTCTGCCACATCCGCTCGTAGAACGCGCGGTCCTGCCGCCCGGAGTTGAGGATGCGCGGGTTTTTGCCGATCACCTCGTCGCGGCGGTAGCCGGTGATCCGGCTGAAGGCCGCGTTGACGTCGAGGATGGTGCCCTCGGCGTCGGTGATCAGGATCCCCTCGTTGGCGTGCTCGAAGACGCTGGCGGCCTCCTTGAGCTTCTCCGCGGACCGCTTGCGCTCCAGCAGGTTGCGCACCCGCGCCTGCACCACCGGGACCGCCACCGGTTTGGCGATGAAGTCGTCCGCTCCCAGTTCGAGCCCCTTGACTTGGGTCTCGGTGCTGTCGTCGGCGGTGACCAGGACGACCGGGATGCCCCGTCCCCGGGGGCAGGCGCGCAGGCGTTCCAGGGTCTCCAGTCCATCCATCCCGGGCATCATCACGTCGAGCAGGATCAGATCGGGAGGGTTCTGCCGAACGATCTTGAGCGCATCGGGGCCGGAAGTGGCGATGGTGAGGTCGTACTCGTCCGTCAGCGCGCGGGATAGGGTGTGGAGGTTGGCCGGGAGGTCGTCGACCAGCAGGATGCCGGCCTTCTCCGAGGCCTCCGGCGTCACGCCGGGTTCCGGCGCGTTACGGCGATTCGGTCGGTCGGGCGCCGGGGCGTGCGCCCCGGATTCGGACGCGGCCTCCCCGGAGGCGCGGGGCGCGGCGCTGCTCCCGGCGGTGCGGGTTGGGGATGGGCGGTCGGCGCCTTCCGGCAAGGTCTCCAAGCGGACGCGGAACCAGAAGCGCGAGCCCTTGCCCGGTGTGCTCTCGACGCCGGCCTCGCCGTCCATCGCTTCGGCCAGCCGGCTGACGATGGAGAGGCCCAGGCCGGTACCGCCGAAGCGTCGGGTGGGGGAGTTGTCCGCCTGGCTGAACGGTTTGAAGAGCAAGTCCCGCTGCTCCGGGGTGATGCCGATGCCGGTGTCGCTGACGGTGAATTCGAGTACGGCCTTGGACGCCTCCTCGGCGGCGACCCGTCCTTCGATGCGTACCTCGCCGTGTTCGGTGAACTTGACGGCGTTGTTGATCAGGTTGGTGAGCATCTGGTGGAGCCGGTGGGGGTCGCCGCGGTAACGCGCTTGGGGCGGGCCGTGCCATTGGGCGGTGAGTCGGAGCCCCTTTTCGGCTGCGCTGGTGGTGAAGAGGGTTTCGGTCTCGCGGATGAGCTCGGCGGTGGCGACGACGCCCGCCTCGAGATCGAGGCGGCCGGCCTCGATCTTGGAGAGGTCGAGGATGTCGTTGAGCAGGTTCAGCAGGGACCTCCCGGAGTGGAGGATGGTGCGTGCGTACTCTTTAGTCACTGCCGGCCCGGAAGGCCCGGAGAGCAGCAGTTGCGCCATGCCGAGGACGCCGTTGAGCGGAGTGCGGATCTCATGGCTCATGGTGGCGAGGAAGCGGCTCTTGGCGATGTTGGCCGCCTCGGCGGCGGCCTTCGCCTCCACCAGGGCGTGGTGGTGCGACGCCACCTCACCGGCCATGCGGTTGACGTCGTTACCGAGTTCGGCCAACTCATCGGCCCCGCGCACGGGCACGCGGGCGTCGTAGCGGCCGGCCGCGATGCCGCGCACACTTTCGCGCAACGCTTGAACCGGCCGTGATACGAAACGGTCCATAAACAGGCCGAGCACCAGGAAGGAGAGCAGCAGGATCAGGCCGTAGATGGCCAGGCGCGTCTGGAAGCGTTGCACCAACTGGGCGTCGTAGCGGTCCATCGGCACCTTGATGCTCATCACGCCGCGCAGGTCGCCCTCCCCGTAGTCGTAGGAGGCGCCGGGATAGGCTCGGCGGATGCTCTCCGGCGCGTCGTCCTCCGACCCGTGGCAGAGCAGGCAGTAGCCCTCGATCCAGATCGGCGCGGTGTAGTGGAACCACCGTGTCCCGTCCTCCTTGACGATCGGCTCCATGCGCTCCTCGGCCGATGGGTTGTCCCGGTAGTAGTCCATCGCCGCCAGTTCGAACGAGTCGGCGCGATTGGCCGGATTGCGCGGGCGGTCCGAGACGTTGTTGAAGCGGTAGCCGTTGTCGACCCACTCCTTGTAGTCGTCCGATATGCGGGTCATGGCGTGGGCGGGTAGAAAGCCGAGGGTCTGGTCGTCGACCGGCAGGCCGCTCTCGATGAACTGATGGTGGTAGATGCGGCGCGTGGCCATGAGGAGACCGCGGATGGTCTGCACGGTGGTCTCCAACTCGGTGCGCTGATCGTGGGAGATCTGACGCCAGGTGATCGTTGCGTCCGCCGCCAGCACCGCCGCCAGCGAGAATCCGAGAATGGTCCAGATGCGCGTGCGCAGCTTCATCGTGGTCTCCTTACCGTGTCTCTCCATTGTCCGGGCACGCCGTGAGGATTCGGGTCAACGCCTGGTGGACGTTGTCAAAACGAAACGCGTCGACATCGGGGCGCATGGCGGCCAGCTCACCGGCCAGCGGCGTGCCGGCGACCATCGCCTCCAGCTCGGCGAACCCGTCAACGGCGGCGAACTTGGCTTGCTCCAGCAACGGTAGCAGGGCGGATGCCCTTTCACGAAACGCCGGCCAGTCCAGCGGTGGGGCGTCGGCTTCGGCCTCGGGCGCCGCGTCCTCGGGGGCGGGGCGGTGTGCCCCGGCCGGCACGCTCGGCAACCACTGCTCCAACACCCCGGCGAGGGCCTCCAGGTCGACCGGCTTGGTCAGGTAGTCGTCCATCCCGGCGCTCAGACCGCGCTCGCGGTCTTCGGGGAAGGCGCTGGCGGTCAGCCCGATGATCGGGATCGGTGGCCGTTGCTCGGCCCGCTCCCAGGCGCGGATCTGCTCGGTGGCGCCGTAGCCGTCCAGCACCGGCATCTGCACGTCCATCAGGATGGCGTCGATGTGATCGGCGTCGGCCATGGTGCGTTCAACGCCCTGCCGGCCGTCTTCCGCCATCTCGATCTCGACCCCCAGCTTCTTCAGCACATGGCGGATGATGACTTGATTGTCGTAGTGGTCCTCGACCAGCAGGACCCGGCCCTTCAGGCGTGGCGGCTGCCCCCTTTCCGCCGTTTCGGTATCGGCGGTACGGGTTGCGGGCTGTGGATCGGCGCCTTCCGGCAGGGCCTCCAGGCGGACGCGGAACCAGAAGCGCGAGCCCTTGCCCGGTGTGCTCTCGACGCCGGCCTCGCCGTCCATGGCCTCGGCGAGCCGGCTGACGATGGAGAGGCCCAGGCCGGTGCCGCCGAACCGGCGGGTGGCGGAGCTGTCGGCCTGGTTGAACGGTTTGAAGAGCAAGTCCCGCTGCTCCGGGGTGACGCCGATGCCGGTGTCGCTGACGGCGAACTCGAGTACGGCTTTCGATGCCTCCTCGGCGGCGGCCCGTCCTTCGATGTGTACCTCGCCGTGTTCGGTGAACTTGACGGCGTTGTTGATCAGGTTGGTGAGCATCTGGCGCAGCCGGTGGGGGTCGCCGCGGTAACACGCCCCGGGCGGGCCTTGCCATTGGGCGGTGAGTTGGAGCCCCTTCTCGGCCGCGCTGGTGGTGAAGAGGGTTTCGGTCTCGCGGATGAGCTCGGCGGGGGCGACGACGCCCGCCTCGAGATCGAGGCGGCCGGCCTCGATCTTGGAGAGGTCGAGGATGTCGTTGAGTAGGTTCAGCAGGGACCTTCCGGAGTGGAGGATGGTGCGTGCGTACTCTTGGGTCACCGCCGGTTCGGAGGGTTCGGAGAGCAGCAGTTGCGCCATGCCGAGGACGCCGTTGAGCGGAGTGCGGATCTCGTGGCTCATGGTCGCGAGGAAGCGGCTCTTGGAGACATTGGCCGCCTCGGCGGCGGCCTTCGCCTCCACCAGGGCGGCTTGGGTCCGTCTGCGCTCGATGGCCGCGCCCAAGACGCTGGCCACGGTCTTGAGCATGGCCAACTCGTCATCCGCCCAGCTTCTCTCCCGTTGAACGCTGTCGAAACCGATATAGCCGGTGAGGGTGCCGTGGGCGCCGTACGTCGCCATCATCATCGCCGACTGGATGCCCTGAGCCTGGAGCTCCGCCCTTTCCGCCGCGGCCTCCGGCGGCAGCGCGCTGAGCCGCGGGATGCGGACCAGCCCTTCACGCATGAAGCACTCTTTCCACCAGGGCAGGGCACTGGTGGGCAGGTTCTGGATCCTGTCGATCTGCGCCGGAATCCCCGCCGCGCACCACTCGTGCGTGTTGGTCATCGCGCCGAAGTCATCGGAGAATTCAAAGAGGTAGCTGCGGTCCACCGCAAAGAGGGTGCCCAGGCGTTGCAAGCAGTCATCGAGGGCTTGGTCGAAGGCGTGGTCGTCGCCGGCGGTCGCCAGGGCGGTAGCGGTTTCGGAGGTGATGCGCTGGAACGCCAGTTGCTGCTGCATGCGTGCTTCGGCGCCGCTCCGCTGCATCTCCGAGGCGATTCGGTCGATGAACATCTCCAGCAGCGCCGGGGCCAGCCGGGCGGTATCGCTCTTCATGGGGCGGCGTCCGAGGGTCGCCAGAATGCCCAACGGCTGGTTCTGCTTGTCCGGCAGCGGGCTGCCGGCGTAGGCGGTGACCCCCATGTCGATGAGCAATTGGTCTCGTGGAAAGAGGGACTGGATGCCGTCCGTATAGCAGCAGACCCCGCTCTGCATCACCTCGGCGCAGGGGGTCTCCGCCAGTCCATAGGAGAACGGTGTCACCGGCCGGCCGTCGGCCCAACCGTCGATCACGTCGACGTGGCGCCCCTCCTCGCGGAGCCGGCCGACGAAGGCGATGTCGGTGCCCATGATCTCGGTCAACAGCCGGCAGGCGCCGCGATAGAAATCGGTCCCGCTCAGCCGGGCCAGATCGCCGTTGAGCGCGGTGAGTACCTGTTCGAAGAGCTTGCGTTCGGTGATGTCCAGAAAGGTGGCCAGGCTGCCGATCCGGCGGTCGCCTTCATGCAGCGGCACCACCAGCAGCTCGACCGGGAACGCCTCGCCGTTCTTCCTCCAGAACCACTCCTCGGCCCGCCGCTCCCGGCCGTCGGTGTTGGTCAGGTAGATCGGGCAGTCTCGTTCCGGATAGCGGTCGCCGCCGGGATGGGTGTGGTGAAAGAGTTGGTGCTGATTTTGCCCCAGCACTTCGAATTCCCGGTAGCCCAGGCAGCGCAGCGCGGCGGCGTTGATGAAGGTGCAGCGCCCCTGTAGATCGACCCCGAAGACGCCCTCGGCCAGGCTGGAGAGCAGCTTCAGACGGAAGTCCCGCTGCCGTGCCACGCGCCGGCGCACGGCGGCGAGGGCAAGCCCGATCACCAGAGCGAAAGCGGCAATGGACAGCAACAGGATCAGTTGCCACTGCCAGTGTTGCCAGGCGTCCCGGACGGTGAGGGCCGGGGTGTGGTCGAAAGGGGGCAAGCGCAAGGCCCGGGCCAGATGCTCTACCGGCATATAGTCGGCAGGGGGCGCGAACCCGCCGAACCCGCCGGAGCGGGCCACCGGGTGGTCGGCATCGAGCAGCATCAGGGCCGCGGTGATCCGCCGCAACGGCTCCTGAGGGACATGGGGCAGCGCGACGAACGCCCACTCCGGGTAGAGCCGGGTCGATGTCAGGTAGGGGAAGCCGGGGTGGTCCTGGCGATGGAGCACCCGAAACGGATCGGGCTCCAGCGAGCCTTCGTGGACCATCTCTTCGATGATGCCGGTGCGGATGAAGCCGACTTCGGCCTCCTCGGCCAGAACGGCGTTCACCACCGCGTCGTGGCTGCCGAGCGTCTTCATGGTGACATCGTCCGGCAGCCGGATCCCGGCCTGGAGCAGTTCGTAGGCCTGGGTTTGGTAGCCGCCGAGAAACCGGGGGCCGGGGACGGCCAAGGTGCGTCCTTTGAGGTCCGCCAAGGTGTGGATGCCCGGCTGATCGTGCCGGGTGATGATCACTCCGCCCAGATGGCGGGTGGGCGCCTCGCCTTCGATGCTGATTACGGTGGCCAGGGCGCCGGTGAGGACGTTCCGGTTGCGCAGCCGCATGTAGTGGGCGGGGTTGGTGAAGAGCAGATCCAGCTCACCGGCCGCCAGGGCCTCCTCGAGGCTGTCGAGGCCGAGTACGTGCAGCTCCACGCGGGTGCCGTCGAGTTGCTCGCCCAGGTAGTCCGCCAGCGGTTGGTAGCGTCGGGCGACCACCTCCTTGGGCCGGTAGGCGAAGACGCCGAGCCGCAGGGTGGAGACCGGAGCAGCGGCCGTGGCTGCCGCCTCTCGGTTCTCGGGCGGCGGTCCGGCCCGCGGGGCCTCCGAGGCCAAGGCCGGTGCCCCGCCGGTAAGCCAGCAGAGGGCCAGACCGATCAGCAACAGCCCCCCGGCGGGGTGGCTGAAGCGGAGTGCGGCCCAAGGGGCCCGTCTGCCCGTCATCGCGGAGTCCACGCGTCGTCTAAATCCGTATCGATTATAATTAAATATCTCTAGTGTGCCTATTACGGCGCCGACAGAAACGGCGGCCGAACCGGGGTGCCGATGCGACTGTGGGATATTCATCCCGGCTATCTGAACCGCCAGAGCCTGCTCGGTGAGCACCGGGAGTTACACGGCTTGGTGGCGGTGATCGTCGGCCGGAAGAAGGGCTACTCCCGGCATCCGGAGACCTTGCGTTGGGTCGGGTACGGGTGGGCCCTCCGGCAGCGGCACCGCCTCCTGGTCTGCGAGATGGCGTTGCGGGGGTATGCGCACCGCTCGCCGGTGGCGACGCGCTCGGCCAAGGGTGCGTGGCCGCCGGTCTACGTCGATCCGCCGATGGAGCAGTACCGGTTGCTGCGGGGGAAGTACGTGGACAGGGAGGGCGGCCGTATCCCGCTGCCGGAGTCGGCTCATGCCCTGTGGAGCCACCACAAGTACTCGGTGCTGGCGCGCGGCACCGCCCTTTACCGGGAGATCGGCCGCGAGGTGGCGGCGGGCCTTCCGGAGGCGGGCGGGGACTTTTCGGGCTTGGCGCTGCGGTTGACGGAGTTGCTGCGGACGCCGCCCACCGAGGGCGGGATTCGCAACGCGGCCCAGCATATGTGGGGGTATCTGCCGGAGGGCGCCGGGCGGGCCGGGGTGGATACCGGCCGTTGGCCTCTGCGCCGGTTGCTGCGGGAGACCCAACGCCGCGCCGTGGCGGCTCGGCCGCCCTATCTGATCCGGTCCACGGCCCTTAGCGAATTAATGGCTTGGTTGTAGCGAGGACGATGAGATCGCCACGGCCCTGCGGGCCTCGCGATGACGGGGGCATTACTCGTCCGGTTCGTACCCCAGGTTCGGGCCGAGCCACCGTTCCGCTTCCCGGCGTGACATGCCCTTGCGCCGGGCGTAGTCCTCCACCTGGTCGCGGAAGATCTTGCCGACGCCGAGGTA
>SKYL01000296.1 GCA_007127935.1 Halorhodospira sp.
AAGCAAATGCCGTCTGTGCGGTGACGCACTGTAATCGGCCACTCTGCGACGCCCTATCGCGCACGGGCGGGTGACGTATCCCGGGCCCACCCCCCTGTCCAACAGGGGGGCTTTGCGCAACAATTAAAGCAGGATGGCTAGCAGGATGATGATGGGAATCGGGACGCCGAGACCCCAAAGCAGTATGTGTCGCATCTTGATCTACCTCGCTGATTGTCAGAAATTTGTACGTGTCAAATGTGGACGCTATCGCGCTGCCGACCGCCGATGGTGGCGGCAAAGCTGGCGCTGAAAGCCCCGATCAGCAGGCCCAGGAACATCCACAGAGAGACTTTCGCCATCACCCCCCGGGCCGTATCGGCTGCCTCCCGTGCCTGCATTTCCAGTTCCGCGATCTGCGCCTGGACTTCGCTGATCCGGCTCTCCGCCTGGGACTGGGTGATGCCGGTGTTCTGCGCGATCAGTTGCGCCAGATACGTCCTGTCGACATCCGGCATATCCGCCCAACCGCTGGCGAGAATACGTACAGCCTCGGTGCGAATAGCGGCCCTGTCCGAGTCGGTCGCGCCAGGTCCGGCGGCATCGGGAGTCGCCCCGGCACGGTCTTGACGAAACAACACATCCGCGAAATAGTCGATCGGGCCGCTGGCGTCTCCTTCGGACTGCCCATTAACGCCTGCCACCATTGCAGCGCCGCCCGTCGTAACCGCGGCCCCGGCAGCGGCAGCGCCGACTTGGGCTGTGCCGCCGATGACCGCCGAGGCGGCCGAAACGAGCAATGCCGCCGTGATCACCAGTCCGACCGCCCAGACCAGGAAGCCGTGTGCGGTATCTCGGAAGAAAACTTCGTCGGAATGCAGATCGGTCCACTTGGTACGCAGACGGCCGGCAAGGTAGCCGCCCGTGGCGCCGGCGATGATGTGGATGAGTATCAGCCAGACGATGCTTCCAGAGCCGATGCCCTCGGCCGACACGCCTTCTCCAGTCCACGGCGAGACTGCCGAAAATCCGAGGCCTGTGCCCAGGACCAGAAGACTGAGTGACAGCGCCGCAGCGACCGCTGCGCCTGCGATTACTGCGGCCCAGGAAACGCCAGAGGACTGCGATTCGTTACCTATGTCCGAGGTGAATGGGTCATGTCTTCCTGATGTGGGGGAACGCCCCGCCAGGGTGGATTCGACAGATGCCATGGCGACTATCCTTTGTAGAGAGGTGGGTGAGGCTCGATCATGCGATGCGGCCTGGCCGAAGTTCAGTGCGCTGGCACACGTGAGCGACCCGGCCAGGCTCTCCCTGCTCGGGCTTCAGCGCGAATTCAGTCTTTCACGGCGCTTGTCGATCGGATCCCGGGCGAGACATGGGCCAAGACACCACGTATGAAAGAACGGCCCGAAATTTCGTGGATAAAGTCTCGAATTCTGACGCGCCCAGGAACTCGGTGTTCCCATACGGGGGCGCGCCTATCGAAATCTTTCCCGCCTTAGTGCGTCAGCGAACAGACTGACCAACTCCCTCGGTGCAATTTAGCCCCTCATCCTGAATGCCATCTCGTGGCGATTCAGTCCATTTCCTGGTAGCGAGACCGGGGAGAAAAGGCCGTGATGAAGCCGCTAAACGGGACACTCTGTCCGACAGACACATTCGAACCGAAGGAGGTTCATATGACGAAGCTACGTTCACTGGTTTTTTGCGCGTTGGTCACACCGGCCATGGCGTTAGGTGCAGGTTCCGTGCTGGCCCAGCAAGCTCCCGGCCAGCAGGGTATGGATCGTGCGCCGGCCGGCCAGGGTATCGATCGTGCACAGGAAGGAATGCAGCGTGAGTATGGCGCCGCGAAATCAACAGGCGACACCAAGCCGGGCGACTACAGCGCAGGTCGCGCAGCGCAGCCTGGCACGGAGAGCAGGGGCTATTTGAGCTCTGCTCCGGCGGATGGCTTGAGGGCGAGCAACCTGATCGGTGCCAACGTCAAGTCCTCAGATGATGAGGATGTGGGCTCGGTGAGTGATTTGATTCTCGACAAGGACGGTCAGGTCGTCGCTATCGTAGTCGGCGTCGGTGGATTCCTGGGCATGGGTGAGACCGACGTAGCCATTGGCTGGGATGACGTCACGCGAGCCGGTAGTCCTGATGACCCGGAACTCCGGATTAGCTCGACCAGTGATGAACTGCGTTCTGCGCCAACGTTTGAAATGCGGAACTGAATTCCAGCAGTTCACGCTGGTGGTTGTACGAATGGGCGGCAGGGGCGAAAGCCTCTGCCGTTTCCACGTTCGGCCGGCAAGAAGCCTTTACCAGATGGCCTCATCGGCAACGTGCCAGTTCCGTCCCAGAACAGGGAGACCTACTTCTCGCCGAGGCCAAGGACGCCGCCGACACTCACGGGCACGATGCTGCCGTCCTGATCAGGGATGAGATCGCTGATGAATACGATCTCCTCGTCCTCGGTCGGCTTCTCAGCCAGATGGGTGTCGACACCATTGACCGGTCCGCCGTCATCGGCGGCAGGCCCGTAGAGCCGCCGGATGCCGCGCCGATCGCCGGGCTGCAGATCGACGAAGGCCTCGGTGTAGCGAAACCCCATCACCTGCCCGGACGGCCCGGGATGGTCCAGGCCGATGGCGTGACCGATTTCGTGAATCATCGTATAGCGGATGTCGTAGACCGCCTCGTTGCCGTCGAACCCGACCTTCCACTCGTGGTCGGGATTCAGGCACACCAGCGCCCGTTCGATGGTGCGCACACCCTCTTCCGAATCGGGTGCATAGGCTACGTTGGCGAAAGCGCGCCCGCGCGGCTGGCCCTGAGCACCGAGGACGATATTTGCATCCCGAGCATCGCCGACCTCGTGGAATGACAGACCGGCAGCGCGCTCCCAAACCTGAAAGGCCGCCGCGGTCTCGCGCGCCAGCATCTCCATGGAGAGATTTTCCCCTAAAAGCATTTCAATCGGTGCCAGGTCACTGCAGTTGCGCGCTTCTTCGAACCGTAGCGCCTCCCTGGCAAAGGCATAGCTGACGCTGGCCCCTACCCCTAACCGCCGGTCTCCCCACTTCACCTTGTAGCCGTCCAGCTCGAGCAGCCGATACCCGCCTTCGCTGGCATGGGCGGGCAACGGGAATACCAAGGGCAGAAAGCCGGCCGCTATAAGCGCTAGCATGGGAAGGTATGCATGCGTGACTGGCCGCACCGCCGTCTCCTAGTCGGACCCGCAAGAGCGCTTTGAGGGCGCATGTGGCTCCGGCACAGGATAGCGAATAGCGGCTATGTGTGCTACCACACCGACAAAGCGTTCGTTTTTGCCCAAATTGACCCCGGGAGGGTCTACGACTCGCGAACTGTGCTCGAGTCAATCCGCGACGTTGCCTGCAATCAGAGGAGATGGCGTCGGACCTGAAGGGGAATCTGGCGGCACAAGACCCAGCATGACCAACGACAAGGGGTCGTTTCGGCCCCTTGTCGTTGGTCATGCGCTAAGAGTTGAGAATCGCGGGTGGTCTGCAGGCTCCGCCGGGAGTTCAACGTGCGGCTGAGCGAGACGTCGGTGGGGCGGCTTGGATTCAGCCCGCAACCGCCGCTGCAGCGGTGCCCGAAAAGCCGGGGCTTTTTGTTCCGAGCCCCAGCCCGTTGCTACGCCGCAGCATGCGTTTGGGTGGCTTTGGCCCAATGGAGGCCTTAGTTGTGGCTTGCGGATCTACCGAACAGCAGCAGGCCAACGCCGGCCACCGTAGAAGCCGCGCCAAGAATCAGGAACCAGGTGGTGGAGTCAGTGAAGCGGCCGGTAACGGCCTCCGTCAACTGATCGCCCACGCTTTGGGATGACTGATACGCAAAGAAAAGCAGGATCAAACCCACAACAAGCAACACAAGAGCCAGAATTCGACTACTAGTCATTTCAATCTCCTTCAGGTGGATGAGGAATCATTCCGTGGTTCGAGGATGGTGCCCTGGAGGTAAACGCTGGCATTGACCAGCGTCACCCCGAGCGCTACTTCTATTTCGCCGTGACGCATGGTCTCGTCGGCACGGTTGATCCGGTTAGACGGTACGACCCGGACCTTCCGCGCTCAGCGTCCTGGGTGCTCCGATCACCTGGCGTAGTAGGAGTCGACCGTCGAGTTCCAGGTGGGGTCAGCCATATTCGGCCATTCATCCTTGTCGAAGCCCGGTGCCTTCTTCAGGCGCTCGACATCCACGTCGAGCAGGAATCGCTGGTTCTCCCTGTCCAGCGTCAAGGCCCTCCACGGAACAGCGAACAGGCGATCACCCATGCCAAGGAACCCGCCCGACGATAAGACCGCGTAACGGATCGAGCCCTCAGTGACATCGAGCATCACGTCCTGAATCGTGCCGAGCTCTTCGTCCTGCATGTTATAGACGTCGTCGCCGGTTATGGTGGAGGCGCTCAGCAACGTGGTTGCGGCCTGCATGTTATCGGCGATGGCATATTTCGATTGTGTCGTTGTATGATTCATTTCGTTTCCCTCTTGGTTGATTTCGTTGCCTTCTTGGCGTCGCTATTGATATCTCCTAACACGACTCCACCCTTGCCGCCATGCTTCTCGGCTTTCTTGTCGCCGGTCGCCTTACCGGCACCCTCCGTGGTCTTCCCCTTCCACTCGCTGGCACTACCTTTGACCGGATTCTTGTCCATGAGCTGATCTCCAGATGACTGTTTCGTTTGGGTTCTGCCTCTTACCATGAACGCATGTAGCTGCAGGGTGAGACTGCCAAACTAGTTGAAGCTCAAGGGCAGGTCTGTGCGTTGTCTAACAGATACGGGGTCATTTGCTTCGCTTTCGCGGGAAGCTCTGCATCCACAATAGAAAAAGCCGGCAGATCGCTCCGCCGGCCCGGGATGAACTCCTAACTCATCGGATCACACGATTCACATGCGGCCGATGGTCACAGGAAAGTTGTCCTGAAGTGCGGGATGGTCAGCCGACTGGAAACCGTCCAGTGTTTCGATCTCGTTCGCCGAATCACCTTCAGAGTGCAGCGCATCGTTGGAAAATACCAACGAAGAGAGCGCGATCGCGACCCGCTCCGTGCCGAATCCCAGGAAGCCGCCGGTCTTGGTTACGGCATACAGCCGGTTGTCCACGTTTACCACCTTGTCGATATCGCCGAGCGACGCCCCGTGGATGTCCACGATGGAGTAGTCCGTGATCCTGCCAACGGTGATCTGCATGTCTCGCGTGGCCCGTGCACTGACGGCGGTATTCGCATCGTCGCGGGCTCGGCCGTTATCCGCTGCCGGCTGTGCTGCCTGCCCGGCTTGCGCGCGAGTCTCGCGTGACTCCGGAGAAGATGGCTGCGCTGCTGTTTCGCGGGGCTCGTTGGCGCCCTGCTGCCGGACCTGGACGGTGGCCTCACCCGACTGCGTGAACTGAACCTGTGGCTCGCCCTCGCTGACCACCTGAACCTCCGGCTGGGCCGCATCGTAGCGAACCTGGGGCATCGCTTCGGACACGTTCACCGTCGCTTGCGGCGCATCACCCATGATCACCTGAGCCTGTCCACGCTCGACCCGGACGTCCGCCTGGCCTGGGCGTTGGCTCTCCTCGCTTCCGACCCGCACTTCCGGTTTGCCCTGAGCGACGGTCACCGTCGGTGCGGGCTGGTCGACCGAAACCTCCGGCTGCGGCACCCGCGCCGACACGGTCGGATCGGGCATGTCCACGAGAATCTGGGGGTGTGGCATGTCGATGGTAATGACCGGCTGCGGCATGTTTACACTCACCTGTGGTGCCGGTTGATTGACGGTGATCTGCGGGCGGCCCGGATCGACTTCGACCTGCGCCGGCGACTGCGTGATCCGTACCGTCGGATCGGATTGGGTGACCGTGACCACCGGTTCAGGAACGTCGATTGCCACCATGGTGCTGTGATCGGCGCTGAATGCCTCGCCCTCACTGCCGAGGTGCTGCGTGGCCTTCCGCAAAGCTTGGCGGGCTTCCTGCGCGTTCTCTTGCTCGAGCGCTTCAAGGGCAAGTTGGACCTGTTCCTGAAACGGGGCCGTTACCTGCTCATCCGCGCCGTCCGCCTGCTGGCTGGTCTGCTCGATCTGCAACAGAACCTGCTCCAGAATTTCTCGGGCCTGTGCAACGTTCTCCTGCGCCAGGGCCTCGTCCGCCCGGCGAACCTGCTGCTCGTATCCACCCGCCTCTGCCTTCACGGGTGTCTCTTGCGCAGTCGGTGCTGGGCGTGCCTGCGGCGGTCTCGCAGCGTCAGTGCCCATATTCCCCGGGCCACGACCGTAGCCGGGACCATAGGCGCCAGCGCCAGGGCCGTAGCCAGGAGGGGCGTACTGTTGAGCAACGACTGCCGGGGCCCATGCAATGCCGGAAAGCAGAACGGCCGTGAGCAGTTTGAGTTTTAGCGTGGTGGCCCGGGACGGGGCGGCACGGGTATCCACCCGCGCCTGTTCGAGGGGGCTTTTCGGAATCGCTTCGAATTTCAGTAGGGCGCCTTCATATGGCTTGTTCATTTAGAATACCTCTAGATCAGTTGGTTATCCGGCAAAAGAAGGGTCAGAAAGCTGAACTGGGTCAGCTTCCATGATGTGTTTCCATTGTGTTTTATGAGTCAGGATTGACCATGAGGGCCTGGCAGCGAACCCCACCAACGAAAAGCTGAATGAGTCCTTCTACAGGCTCACCATGAACCGAATGAGGTTACACAGCGTTTCGCTAGTGGCAGACTGGTATCAGGCCGGTTCGCGAAGCGGCAACCACGACGTCGCTGATACGACGCCGGGGCCGCGCGATACCACCTCAGGAGGTCGCACCGCGAAGGGTTATGTCACCCGGGGGGGTGACCTCTTTATCGAGGCCGCTCTTACCTTGACTCGGTGGTCCAGGGCGGATTGGTTGCCCCACCCTCGCTCTCACCTGTGCCTCTTGGCAGGGTGTCCCTGCGCTGGTCAGCTCCATAACCCGGTTCGAATGCCGAGGCATCGACGATCGACTCACGGATTGGCCTGTCGCCGTCCAGCTTGATGTAGTCGTCCGCTTCGAATTCGCTGCGCGCCTTGAACGCTTCCTCAGTGGTGTTCATCTGCAACTGGCCATCCACCGACTTCAACTCAGAGAACGACGCCAGGGTTTCGCGCGTTCCCATGCCAAGGAATCCGCCCGAGGAAATGACGGCGTGGACGCTATGGCGGTCAGGTGAGAGGACGACGCCCGTGAGTTTGCCAATTCGCTCGCCGGCGCTATCGACGACATCCATGCCATCCAGATCGTCGAAGGACCGGGAATACAGCGGGTTGTCGCTGACCTGGGCCCCTGTGGCCGTCTCACCAGGGCGGGGACTGGCCCCGTCCTTTGTGGATTCCTCCGTTGAATATCCCACCGGTTCTTCCAATTCCGACAGTCCGCTTTCTTGCGTGTCCGGCCCCTTGGATTGGGGCTGGGCGCTGCTTTCGGGCGGGTCGGCCGATTCTCCGGTTACCGTGCGGTCGGTGGTCGTCTCATCGCGCCACTGTTGCCCGGCCTGTGGGACGTCGGGGGCTTGCGCGCCGTCGCGGGTCACTTCGCCAGCGGCAATCATGGGGGTCGCGAGCAGCGCTGCAATGGCGCCGGCCAGCAAAGTCTTACGGTATGTTTGTGTCATGTCATATTCCTCACGCCTTAGGACCGAACGGCACTCGCACCCCGATCCGGAGGATCAGCATGAAGCCAGGCCCTTGACGACGTGCAGTGTCGCAGCCCGCAGACATCACGTATGTGCGTTGGACCACTGAGCAGAAAACAAAAAAGACCTCTACGAGGCGCCGGACGGAGTACTCGAGATCTTGTTCCTCCGTCGGCTGACCGCCGACCAGGAACGTACGACAGATCCTCTCGGCATCCTCGTCTTCAAGACTTCCTTCTGGCTCGATCCGCACCAGGGCGGTACCGGAATGCACGAAGTCGCCGGCGCGAAAGAGTACCTGGATGACGACGTCACGCGCCTCCGCCAGTTCCATCAATTGCTGGTAATTGATTGCCTGCACGTAGCCGCTGCGATCGTTCGGCACCTTGTCGCCATCTACGAGACGGGCGGCTGGCTCCCGCTGCTCTTCGCGCTCCTGCGATGCACAGCCCGAGCTGAAGCGATCGATTGCAGATTCGAGATCACGGGCGACTCCGGCTACGAC
>SKYL01000351.1 GCA_007127935.1 Halorhodospira sp.
AGAAGACCGCCGAGGACTATCTCGGCGAAGAGGTTACCGAGGCGGTGATCACCGTCCCGGCTTACTTCAACGACTCCCAGCGTCAGGCCACCAAGGACGCTGGTAAGATCGCCGGTCTGGAGGTCAAGCGCATCATCAACGAGCCCACCGCCGCGGCGCTGGCCTACGGCCTCGACAAGGAGGGTGGCGACAAGAAGGTGGCCGTCTACGACCTGGGCGGTGGCACCTTCGATATCTCCATCATCGAGATCGCCGAGGTGGACGGCGAGAAGCAGTTCGAGGTGCTCTCCACCAGTGGCGACACCTTCCTCGGTGGCGAGGACTTCGACAAGCGGGTCATGGACTACCTGATCCAGGAGTTCAAGAAGGACCAGGGCATGGACCTCTCCAACGACCCGCTGGCCATGCAGCGCCTGCGGGAGGCGGCGGAGAAGGCCAAGGTGGAGCTCTCCTCCAGCCAGCAGACCGAGATCAACCTGCCGTACATCACCGCCGACCAGTCCGGGCCCAAGCACCTGGCCATCAAGCTGACCCGGGCCAAGCTGGAGTCGCTGGTGGAAGACCTGGTGGAGCGGACCATCGTCCCGTGCAAGACCGCGCTCAAGGACGCCGGCCTGTCGGCGTCCGAGGTGGATGAGGTGATCCTGGTGGGCGGCCAGACCCGCATGCCCAAGGTCCAGGAGGCGGTGAAGAAGTTCTTCGGCAAGGACCCCCGTAAGGACGTGAACCCCGATGAGGCGGTGGCCGTGGGCGCGGCCATCCAGGGCGGTGTGCTGGGCGGCGACGTCAAGGACGTGCTGCTGCTCGACGTTACGCCGCTCTCCCTGGGCATCGAGACCCTGGGCGGGGTGATGACCAAGATCATCGAGAAGAACACCACCATCCCCACCAAGGCGAACCAGACTTTCTCCACCGCCGAGGACAACCAGACCGCGGTGACGGTCCACGTCCTCCAGGGCGAGCGGGAGATGGCGCGGGACAACAAGTCGCTGGGCCGCTTCGATCTCACCGACATCCCGCCGGCCCCGCGCGGCGTGCCGCAGATCGAGGTCACCTTCGACATCGACGCCAACGGCATCCTCCACGTCTCCGCCAAGGACAAGGCCACCGGCAAGGAGACCGGCATCCAGGTGAAGGCGTCCTCCGGCCTCAATGACGAGGAGATCGAGCGCATGATCCGGGAGGCCGAGGAGCACGCCGAGGAGGATAAGCGCCAACGGGAATTGGTGGACGCCCGCAACCAGGCCGACTCAATGGTCCACGCCACCCGCAAGGCGCTCTCGGAGTACGGCGACAAGATCGACGACGCCGAAAAGCAGGGCGTCGAGGACGCTATCGGCGAGTTGGAAGAGGCCATGAAGGGCGACGACAAGGAGAACATTGAGCAGAAGACGCAGGCCTTGGCCGAGAAGTCCGGTAAGCTGGCCGAGAAGATGTACCAGCAGCAAGCGGAGACAGGCGCCGCCGGCGAAGGTGGGCCGGAGCAGGCGTCCGGAGAGGCCAGCGGCGGGCAGGCCGGTGGCCAGGCCCGCGACGATGACGTGGTGGACGCCGAGTTCGAGGAAGTCAAGGACGAAGACCAGAAGAAGTAACGCACTCGCGGGTACTTGAGTGGAGGGGCGGGGTGGGCCATCATCCTGCCCCTCTTACGATGTGTGCCAGGGGCACGGAGACCGGGATCTATGGCGAAGCGGGATTACTACGAAATTTTGGGAGTCGCCCGGAACGCCTCCGACGCGGAGATCAAGAAGGCCTACCGCCGGATGGCGCAGAAGTACCATCCGGATCGCAACCCCGACAACGACGAGGCGCTGGAGCACTTCAAGGAGGCCAAAGAGGCCTACGAGATCCTCTCCGATGCGCAGAAGCGCGCCGCCTACGACCAGTTCGGCCACGCCGGCGTCGACCCCTCCATGGGCGGGCGGCCCGGCGGCGGACCCGGCCCCGGCCCCGATTTCTCCGATATCTTCTCCGACGTCTTTGGCGACATCTTCGGCGGTGGACGCGGCCCGCGGGGTGGCGGACGTCCCCGCGCCTATCGTGGCGCCGACTTGCGCTACAACCTGGAGCTAAACCTGGAAGACGCCGTCCGCGGCACCGAGGCCCAGATCCGCGTACCGACCCACGTGGAGTGCGGTGCCTGCAAGGGATCCGGGGTCAAGGGCGGAGGTGCGCCCCAGACCTGCCCCACCTGCCGCGGCCATGGCGATGTGCGGGTCCAGCAGGGGTTCTTCTCCATTCAACAGACCTGCCCCCGCTGCGGCGGCAGCGGCAGCATCATCACCGATCCGTGCCCCCAGTGCCGGGGCCGGGGGCGGGTCGAGGATCGCAAGACGCTCAACGTTCGCATCCCCGCCGGGGTCGACACCGGTGATCGCATCCGCCTCTCCGGTGAGGGCGAGCCCGGGGAGCGGGGCGGCCCACCGGGCGACCTCTACGTCCAGATCGTTGTGACCCCCCACGAATTCTTCGAACGCGACGGGGCTGATCTGCGCTGCGACGTGCCGGTGGATATCGTCACCGCCACGTTGGGCGGCGAGGTGGAGGTGCCCACCATGGACGGACGGGTCAACCTGCGGATTCCGGCGGGCACCCAGCCGGGGCGGGTCTTCCGGCTGCGCGGCAAGGGAGTGAAGACAGTGCGTGGCGACCGTCAGGGGGATCTGCTCTGCCGCCTACAGGTGGAGATCCCGGTCAACCTGAACCGGCAACAAAGGGAGCTGTTGGAACAGTTCGGACAGAGCTTGGAGGGGACGGCGGAGCGCCATACGCCCCAGACCTCATCCTGGCTTGATCGGGTCAAACAGTTTTTGGAGGAGTGGCGGCTATGACGGGGACGGCGGTTCGGATTGCGGTCATCGGCGCCGCGGGGCGCATGGGCCGGATGTTGGTGGAGACGATCCACCACGACAGTGGCGCCGAACTGGTGGCGGTGGTGGACCGGCCCGGCAGCGACTGTGTCGGGATGGATGCCGGGGAGCTGGCCGGGATCGGCGTGGTGGGGCTCCCGGTGACCGACGATCCGGCGCCGGCGGTGGCCGACGCCGATGTTGCCATCGACTTCACCCTGCCCGAGGCGACGCCCGCCGTGGCCGCCGCCTGCCGGGCGGCTGGTTGCGCCCTGGTGCTGGGGACCACCGGGCTCGGTGCCCGGGAGCAGCGGGCCGTGGAGCACTTGAGCGAGGCGGTGCCGGTGGTGCAGGCGGCCAATTACTCCACCGGTGTGACCCTGCTCACCGCGCTGGTGGAGCAGGCCGCCCGGGTGCTCGGCCACTCGGTGGACGTGGAGATCATCGAGGCCCACCACCGCCACAAGGTGGATGCGCCCTCCGGCACCGCTCTTCAACTGGGCGAGACGGTGGCCCGGGCCTCCGGCCGGGACCTTGCCCAATGCGCGATCTACGGGCGCGAGGGCCATACGGGGCCGCGGGCGCGGCAGACCATCGGCTTTTCCACCATCCGCGCCGGCGATATCGTCGGCGAGCACACCGTGCTCTTCGCCGGTGAGGGGGAGCGGGTGGAGCTGACGCACCGCGCCTCCAGCCGGACCACCTTCGCCGTCGGTGCCGTCCGCGCCGCGCATTGGGTGGCGGCGGGCCGGGCACCGGGGCTGTACGACATGCGCGACGTCCTGGGGATCGGCCGTTAGCCGCGTTCGCCCGATGGCCGATTGGCGGCGGTTGCCGGGCAGCCTTTTCCGCCGCGTACTGCGCGGGGTGGGCGGCCGCGTGATCCGCCTCTTGCCCCGCGTGCTTCTCTACAGCACCGCCGGTGTTGTGGTCTTGACGGTCCTGCTGGTCGCGCCGCTACGCTGGATCGACCCGCTGGGCTCCTCCTTCATGCTACAGAGCTTTTTCGCCGAATTGCGGGACGGCGGCCGGGATGGGGTCACGGTGCGCCACCAGTGGGTGCCGCTGGAGGAGATCGCGCCGGCCATGCGTTTGGCGGTGGTGGCGGCGGAGGACCAACTCTTTCCCTATCACCGTGGATTCGATACCGATGCCGTGCGTGAGGCGGTGGCGGACGCCCTGCGCGGCGGGCGGTTGCGGGGGGCGAGCACCATCTCCCAGCAAGTGGCCAAGAACCTTTATCTCTGGCACGGCCGGAGCCTGTTCCGTAAGGGGGTGGAGGCGTGGTTCACGGTCTTCATCGAGGCGTTCTGGTCGAAAGAACGGATTCTTGAGGTCTATCTTAATATCGCGGAATGGGACGCCCACCTCTACGGTGTGGAGGCCGCATCCCGGCACTATTTCAACAAACCCGCGTCTGCCCTGGCTCCCACCGAGGCGGCCCTTCTCGCCGCCGTACTGCCCAACCCCAAGCGGTTCCGTGTCGACTATCCCAGTGCCCATGTGCGGCAGCGGCAGCAGTGGATCCTGCGCCAGATGCGGTTTCTCGGCCCGAACTACCTGGAAGCCTTGCCGGGCTGAGGATTACCGTACCCGCCGCGATCCGGAACCTGTAAGAAGTGATGGGTTCCCAGGATAGGATGGTCTGCCAAACTGTTCTTTCAATCTATTTGATGTTTGTGCGTGATCGCACATAACCAACCATGATGATACGGTTAGCCTGCGAACGTCCTCCGTCGAACGGTTCGGAGATGGGATGCGCATAGCCGATCGCAGACACGTGGCCAACGGGATCCTTGCCGGCTTGCCCGAGAACGAGTTGGCGCGGATCCGGCCGCGCTTTGAGCGTGTCGACCTGCCTCTTGGCTCGGTGGTGCACGAGCCCAACGCCCCACTGAAGCACGTCTACTTTCCCCTCTCCGGCATTATCTCCCTGCTCAACATTATGGAGGACGGCTCCTGTGGTGAGGTGGCCGTCATCGGGAACGAAGGGGTAGAGAGTGTGGTCCTCTTTATGGGAGGGGAGCGCAGCCCGAGCCGTGGGGTCGTCCAAGGGGATCTCTCGGCGATCCGTTTGCCCGCCCGGGCGGTCAAGGAGGAGTTCGCCCGGGGCGGGGCGCTGCAACGGCTGCTGCTCCGGTACACCCAGGCGCTGATGGTGCAGATGGGGCAGACCGTGGTCTGTAATCGGCACCATACGGTGGATAAGCAACTCTGCCGCTGGCTGCTGCTGAGTTTCGATCGAATGAAGTCGGACCACTTGATGATGACCCAGGAGTTGATTGCCAACATGCTCGGAGTGCGGCGGGAGGGCGTCACCTGCGCCGCCCGCAGATTGCAGGAGGACGGCCTAATCCAGTACAGCCGGGGACACATCACCTTGGTGGACCGCCCGGGACTGGAGCAACGGGCGTGTGAGTGCTACCACGTGGTCCGGCGGGAGTACGACCGTCTGCTGGGTGCCTACA
Organism: Halorhodospira sp.; assembly: GCA_007127935.1. Taxonomy (GTDB): domain Bacteria; phylum Pseudomonadota; class Gammaproteobacteria; order Nitrococcales; family Halorhodospiraceae; genus SKYL01. The sequence continues at coordinate 5,318 of SKYL01000351.1, forward strand.
CTTGATCGCCGCCTCCCGGCCGCCTCTTTATGTGTTCGTTGGCGTACATAACCCGGGCACGGTTCACCGATACGCTTCCACTACGAAACGCGGGAGGCGGCATCGGCAAATGTTGGAGATCTGTCCCGTCCGGCACGGACCGCCGTGGGGTGAGTCCGAGTCATGGCTGGAAGGGGTGATATGTGATGATCGTTGCCAGTCCACCGCCGGCGGCGGGCGGTCCCACGGTGTTGGGGAGCTGGGAGTGGGATGTGCTTGACGACCGGATGCGTTGGTCGGACGAGGTCTACCGGATTCTCGGTTTGCCGGATCGGGCCGGTGCGCCCGATTCGAAGGTGCTGCTGGATGCCGTGCATCCCGACGAGCGCGAGTCCTTCCAGAAGGCCATTGACGATGCCCTGGAGGGGATGCCGTGCGATATGGTCCACCGTCTGCGGTCCGTCGACGGGTGTGAGAAGCAGGTCCGGCACATGGCAGCGGCGATCTTCGATGAGAGCGGTGAGCCGCTGCGGCTGATCGGCACCCTGGAGGACATCACCGCCCGGGAGGCGGCGCCGGCCGGTCCCGATCCGGACCAGGCCGCCCGTTATCGCGCCCTGTTCGAAGAGACACCGGACGCGGTATTGCTCCTGGAACGGCGCCGGATCGTGGAGTGCAACCGTGCGGCGCTGCGCCTGTTCGGTTGCCCGTCTCCGGACCGGTTGCATGGCAAGGGACTGGGCGAGCTCTCTCCCCGGGATCAACTGGACGGGACCGACTCCATCACCCTGGCCAACCAACGGGTGCAGGAGGCCTTGGAGCGGGGGCGGAGCCAGTTCGAGTGGACCGGCCGCAGGCAGGACACCGGGACGGAGTTCCCCGCCGAGGTGGTGTTGAGCCGCCTGGAGATCGGCGGTGAGCAGATCGTCCAGGCGGTAGTGCGGGACATGACCCTCTTCAAGGAGGCGGAACGCAAGTTGATTCATGAGGCCCATCACGACCCGTTGACCGAGCTGCCCAACCGGCGGCAGTTCGAGGAGTTGCTGAACAAAGCGCTCTCGTCGGCAAGGCGGCAAGGACGGCCGGTGGCGGTGATCTTCCTCGACCTCGACGGCTTCAAACGGGTCAACGACTCCCTGGGTCACCACTGGGGGGACGCCCTGCTCCAGTCCGTCGCCGAGCGGCTCAAGCAGTTGGTGCGGGTGGAGGATACGGTGGGACGTCTGGGTGGAGATGAATTCACCATCCTGGTGGAGCACCTGGAGCGCACCGAGGACGTGGCGGTGCTGGCCGAGCGGGTGGTGGCCGCGCTGGGGGAGCCGCACGAGATCGCCGGGCGGATCATCCGCGTCTCCGCCAGCCTCGGCATCAGCATCTCCAACCGGGATGGGGAGACCGCCAAGGAACTCCTGGGCAAGGCCGACGCCGCCATGTACCGCGCCAAGGAGGAGGGGCGGAACATGTACCGGTTCTATACGGAAGACCTCACCCACCGGGCACGGGAACGGGAGCGGCTGCGCCACGAGTTGCACCACGCCATTGAAAACGGCCAGTTCGTGCTCCAGTACCAGCCGCAGATCGAGCTGGCGGACGGCCGGTTGGCGGGGGTGGAGGCGTTGGTGCGCTGGGACCATGCGGAGCGGGGGCTCCTCTCGCCCCACCGGTTCATCCCATTGGCCGAGGAGAGCGGCCAGATCGTCCGACTCGGGGAGTGGGTGCTTCGCTCGGCGTGCCGCCAGGCGAAACTTTGGCTCGATGACGGGATCGAGTTCGGCCGGGTGGCGATCAACCTGGGCTCGTCCCAGATTGAATGCGGACAGTTGGTGGAGACGGTGCGGAAAGTCCTGGGTGAGACCGGGCTGCCCGGCGACCGCCTGGAGCTGGAGGTGGCCGAGGAGATCCTCGGGGAGTGGTATCAGGCCCGCCGCCGGCTGCACCCGTTGCGTGAGTTGGGCGTCCGGGTGGCGGTGGACCACTACGGCACCAGTTGCTCGTCGGCGCTCCATTTCCGGGAACTGCCCATCGACCAGATCAAGATCGATAAAAGCTTCGTGCGCCACCTGCCCGACGATGACAATGCGGTGGCCGTGGTCCGGGCCATGATCGCCATGGCCCGGGCGCTGAATCTGACGGTGATCGCCGAAGGGGTGGAGCGGGATGTGCAGCCGCCGTTTCTTCGCCGGGAGGGGTGTCACCGGGGGCAGGGGTACTACTGGGGCCGTCCCCAGACCCTGCCGGAGTTCTCCCGCGCTATCGGGCCAGCAGCCGCATCAGGATCTCTTCATAGACCTCGGAAAGGCGCTCCAAGTCGGTCACGGCCACGCACTCGTTGACTTTGTGGATGGTGGCGCTCACCGGGCCGAGTTCCACCACCTCGCTGCCGGTGGGGGCCACAAAGCGGCCGTCCGATGTCCCGCCGCCGGTGGACCGGACCGGCGGCGTCCCCAGTTGTTCTTCCACGGCGTCGCTCACCGCCTTCAGAAGCGCACCGTCCCGGGTGACAAAGGGCGTGCCCGAGTGGCGCCACTCCAGGGTGTGGGAGAGCCGGTGGCGTTGTAGCAGGGCGCCTACCCGCTCCTGGATCGCGGTGGCCGTCACCTCCGGGGAATAGCGCAGATTGAAGAGGATCTCGGCCTCCCCGGGGATTACATTGTCCGCCCCGGTGCCGGCGTGGATGTTGGAGATCTGCAAGGTGGTGGGCGGGAACAGTTCGTCGCCCTCGTCCCAGCGGATGGCCACCAGTTCGGCCAGCATCGGCGCCGCCGCGTGGATCGGGTTGAGGGCCGCCTCGGGATAGGCGACGTGGCCCTGCTCGCCGTGGATGGTCAGCCGCCCCGTCAGTGAG
>SKYL01000230.1 GCA_007127935.1 Halorhodospira sp.
AGGCGGGGGCGTTGCTGCGCACGTTTTTCCGTGCGCGGCGTCGATGATCGCCTTGAGAGACCGGCGGGAGAATCTCCTCTCCGGGGAATACGGTGCCTTCTCGACGGCCCATCCGGATGTACCGGATAGCGCGTGACGGATGCTCCCCCCGTGACCATCCATCCCGCCTACCGTCCTTGGAGGAAGAGACCCCGGAGGGGGTGGGCGTCTCACGCCGGTCTCTCAAAGCGACCCATGGATCTAGGCTACCCATCCGGTGCGGGGGGGGCTATCCGGGGAATCTTGTATTTGTTGTGGGTGTTTTCCCGAAATGGCGTCCCGAGTCCATTGCGAGCGAAGCCCCCGGTCATTGCGAGCGTAGCGAAGCAATCTCCGGTACTTGAACGTCAACCCATGGAAGATTGCTTCGCTTCGCTCGCAATGACGGGGAACTCCAGCGTCTCCTTAGGTCAGACCCGTGGTTCCGCCAGGTAGTGCTCCGGGCGGATGAACCAGTTCTCGGGGTCTTCGTGGCGCACCACCTTCTGGTCTGTCTGGGCCGACAGGTCGACCGTGTAGGGGCGGTCCAGTTCACGCTCTCGTTTGAGGTCGTAGATGACGCGGACCAACGGCTGGTGGGGGTGGGCCTCACGGGGCTCCACCACCACCGCTAGCCGGTCGCCGGTCAGGCGGACCAGGGAGCCCGGCGGGTAGACCCCGATGCAGCGGATAAAGAGCTGCGTCAGCTTGTTGTCGAAGGCCTTACCGGCGTTCTTCATGATCATCGCCAGCCCCTCGGTGGGCGGCCGCCCCTTGTGGTAGGCGCGGATCGCGGTCAGCGCATCGTAGACGTCGATAATGCTGGAGATCTGGACCTCCAGGTCCAGGTTTTTTCTCGCCAGCCGGCATGGGTAGCCGGTGCCGTCGACCCGCTCGTGGTGCTGCTCCGCGATCTTGACAATGATCGGATTGACCCCGTCAGTGTGGCGCAGCAGCTCGCCGCCCTTGACGGTATGGGTCTGAATCCTTTTGTACTCCTCGTCGGTGAGCTTGGCTGGCTTGGTGAGGATGTGGTCGGGGACGAAGACCTTGCCGATGTCGTGGAGCATCCCGGCGGTGCCCAGGAGGTGGACCTTTGCCTCGGGTAGCTGGAGGTGGCGGGCAAAGGCCATGAAGAGGACGCCGGTGTTGACGCTGTGTTGGTAGGTGTAGCCGTCGCGCGAGCGGATGCGCCCCAGGGCGAGCATGGCGTTGCGGTCGCTGGCGAGGGCGGCGGCCAGCTCGCTGCTGGCCTCTTCCACGTTCTTGACCTCGATGGCCTTGCCGGCCCGGGCGTCTTCCAAGAGGTTGCGAATGACCTGGCGGGCCTCGCGGGTGATCTCCCCCGGTGTGCCGGCCGCTTCCTCTTCGGCGGCCACGAGTTTCTCCTCGGCGACGGCGATGTGTTCGTCCTCCGCCGGGGCATCGGCAGGCGGCGGGGCGGCCCCGCCCTTGCCGGCGTCGATCCAGACCCGCGTCAGGCCGAGCTTGCGGATCTTCTCGATGGATTCCCGGTCGAGATCGAACCGGTTGTAGAGAAACGGGTGCTGGGTCCACGACACGCCGAGGTCGGCGAGGTGCATGCCCGGCCGGAGTTCGGACACCGGCACCTCGACCACGGTGGATGTCTCATGCTTGTTCGACGATGATGTGGTCCCGTCCGTCACAGTCACTGACCCCTTTGAGTGACCTCACCCCAAAGGGGGCCGATGAAAGGGATCATAATCCCTGGTGATCGCAAGGAGTATCGGGGTGATGCTGTAAAGGTTGTCAGGGATGTTCCCGGTGGATCAGCATTCCGGTGGAGCGAGTCCCGCCGTCAGGGCGTAGCGTATCACGTCGGCCGACTTACGCACGCCGAGCTTCTGCATAATCCGGGCGCGGTGGGTCTCCACGGTCTTGACGCTGATGGAGAGGCGGGAGGCGATCTCCTTGCTGGTGAGGCCGGCGGCGATCAGTGAGACGACCTCCCGTTCCCGCCGGCTCAACTCCGTGCTGGATGGACGGGCGCCCCGGGTCTCGCCGGTGGTGAGCGAGACGCTGGTGAACCGCTCCCCGCGCAAGACGGCGCGTACCGCATAGAGGAGATCATCCATGGTGTCGTCCTTGAGCAGGTAGCCGCGGGCCCCGATTTCAAACGCCGCCTCCACCAGGCCGGGGTCGTTGTGCATGGTCAGAAAGATGATCTCCGAGGCGCACCCCGCTTGGCGAATCCGCCTTCCGGCCTCGATGCCGTCGATATCCGGCAGTGACATATCCATGACGATCAGGTCGGGTTGGAGGTCCGTCGCCCGCTGTACCGCCTCGGCGCCGGTACGGGCCTCGGCGATCACGTTGAGGTCGGGGACCGAGCGCAACAGGCTCGCCACCCCTTGGCGGAGAATGGTGTGGTCATCCACCAGCAGCACGGTGGTCATGGCAGCGGGGTGACGACTTCGACGGCGGTCCCCCGGCCGGGGTGCCCCTGGATGGTGAACGTTCCGTGAATCATGCGCGCGCGCTCCTCCATGGTGGAAAGACCCATCCCCGATATCTCGCCGCGCACCGCTCGTGGATCGATGCCCCGGCCGTCGTCCTCGACACGTAACACGATATGGCGGCCTTTGATCTGTAGCGAAAGCCGAAGTTGCCGGGCGCCGGAGTGGTTGACCGCATTATGCAGGGCCTCCTGGGCGATGCGAAAGAGATGGAGTTCGATCTCCCTCGGCGGGCGGTCGAAGTCGTCCACCGTGGCGGTGACGGGCAGGCCGCAGCGCTCCGCGAGGGTGTGGGTGTATCCCTTGAGGGTGGGCCCGAGGCCGGTGCTCTGCAGTGAGGCCGGCAGCAGTCCGGCGAGGATGCGCCGCAGGTCGTGGATGGTGGCGGAGACCCCGTCGATGACCGGTGAGAGGGGGGCGCCGTCCAGATCCAATTGGACCTGTTGTAGGTGCAGTTTGATCGCCAATAGATTCTGCCCCATGTCGTCGTGCAGTTCGCGGGCGAGCCGTCCCCGCTCCTCCTCCTGGGCCGTGAGGATCTGTTGGGCGAGCGCTTCCCGGGCGGCGAACAGCTCCGCGTTGTGGAGTGCCGCGGCGCCGATGGAGGCGAGGGTCTCGGCGCGGTGCAGGTCGGCGGCCTCGAAGCGGGACGGCGGTGGGGCGAGCAGCACCAGGTAGCCGATCCCGGTGCCGTGGGAGCGCAGGGTGACCACCATCAGCGCCCCGGCGTGGGGCGCTATCGCCGCCAGCCTGGGGTCTCGGTGAAGATCGTTGACGATTCCGTCCACCCCGTCCGCGGTCAGCAAAGCGAGTAAGCCGGCGGGCTCCAGTGCCGAAAAGAGCGCGGCTGCGTCCTCGCCATAGGTCGCCAGCCGCCGTGGCGGGGCATCGCCGTCGTCGTGGCGGTAGACGGCGCTCCAGCGGACCCGGGAGAGGCCCGAGAACTGCGCCAACAGGCAAGCGGCGACATCGTCGGCCCGCAACGAGGCGCCGAGTTCCAGGGTGGCGCGGTGGAGTTGGGCGATCTCCCGGTAGCCGTCCAGCGCCTCGGCGGTTACGGCGCGGCGGACCTGCTCGGTGGCGGTCAGCGCCTCGATCATCCGGGCCAATGTCTCCACCCAGGAGCGCGCCGCCGCCATCGTCTCCGTGGTCTCCGCGGGGGGTGCGATCCGCAGGTCGCCGACCGTGACGCCGTCCATCCGGATCGGTGAGGTGGCCGCGACCGGTCCCGCGGCCGGCGGCCGCTCGCCGACGACCACCGCGCCATGGGTATCGGTCAACGCGATCCGCCAACCCTCGCCGAGGGCCGTCTCCATCCGCTGGAGGTGGTCGGCGAGTAGAAGGGTTCGTGCCGCACGCCGCAAGAGGTCCATCGGCGGCTAGGCTCCCTTCCAGAGCGTACGCACCAGCGCCAATACCTTGTCGGGATCGAAGGGCTTGGTGATGAAGTGGTCGGCCCCGGCGTCGAGCCCGTAGTGGCGGTCCACCCGCTCCCCCTTGGCGGTAAGCAGCACCACGGTGGTGGCGGCCAGTTCCGGATCGGCGCGGATCTCCCGGCAGACTTGGTAGCCGTCCATGGCCGGCATGATGACATCTAGGAAGACCAGGTCCGGCTTCCATGCGCGCATCAACGCCAGCCCGTCTGCGCCATCGGATGCCTCTTCCACCGCCAGCGGGCCCTCCTCTTCCAACTCTTCCAGAGTCTGGGCCAACAACGTCCGGTAGAGCACCTCATCGTCGACAATAGCGATCTTGAACATGGGCAAATCGTCCTTTTCCGTCATCGCACGCACAGCGCAGCCGTCATCGCACAGTGCAGCCGTCATTGCGAGCGCAGCGAAGCAATCTCCACGCGCGAGCACTCCTTCAGCACCTTGTCGAGTTCCACCTCAAGCGCTTGTAACAGACAGGTGGGGACGGGGGCCGATGCCTCGGACAAGGTGGTTTCAAGGTTGGCTGCGGCAGCAGCCAAGGTGTGCGCACCGATGGTCTCCGCCAAGCCTTTCAGGGTGTGAGCGAGCCGATGGGCTTCCTGCCGTCGATCCGCCGCCAGGGCGGCGCGGATCTGTTCGACGGCGTCGCCGTAATGCGATCGGAAGCCCGCCAGTAGCCGGGCCAGCCGGCCCTGTTTGTTGCCGGTGTGCTTCAGGGCAACGGCGAGATCGATAGGATTCTCGGGTGGGGTGGCGGCCATCATCTCACCGTTGCCGACCACTGAGGAGGGGGTGACATCGATCCCCCGGCATCGGTGGAGTACCGTCCGGTACAGTGTGTCCGGATCAATGGGCTTGACGATGTGGTCGTCCATGCCGGCGGCGAGACACTTCTCTCGTTCGCTGTGCAGCGCGTGGGCGGTCATGGCGATGATCGGGAGCGTGGAGAAGCGGGGGTCGGCGCGGATGGTGCGCGCCGCGGTATACCCGTCCATGACCGGCATCTGGATGTCCATCAACACGACATCGTAGTCTCCATCCCGGACCCGCTCCACCGCTTCGCGGCCGTTGGCCGCCGTCTCGGCGGTCATGCCGACCTCCTGCAACAGGCCGAGGGCCACTTCCCGATTGAGTTCGTTGTCCTCCACCAGGAGGGCGTGCAGACCACGAAGCGCCGCCCACCGGTCGGTGGCCGTTCCACGGGGGCGCGGCCGGTGGGCGGCGGGCGGCTCGCCGTTGCCGTGCAGCGCGCGGACCACTGTGTCGTAGAGCGTCGACGGAGTGACCGGCTTGGTCAGTAGCGCGGAGATCTGCCCCGGGCCGACCTCGTCGCTCAGCGCCTCTCGCTCGTAGGCGGTCACCATCAGGATGGTGGGTGGGCGGTCGCCGCTTTCGGCGAGGATCTGCCGGGCGGCGGCGACACCGTCCATCCTCGGCATCCGCCAGTCCAACAACAGCAGCTCGAAGGGGCGCCCCGCCTCCCGCGCGCGGCGTGCCGCCAACACGGCCTCCCAGCCGTCGGCGGCTTCCTCCACCGCGATGCGCCAGCCACTCAGGATCTCGGTGAAGACCTCGCGGGCGGTGGCGTTGTCGTCCACCTCCAGGGCGCGGCGGCCCGTCAGGTCCACCGGTGGCGGAGGGTCCAGCCGGCCTTCGGTCTCCTCCAGATCGAACCGGGCAGTGAAGGTGAAGGTGCTGCCGGCACCGGGGGCGCTCTCCACGTCGATCTCTCCGTCCATGCGTTCCACCAGGTCCTTGCTGATGGTCAGTCCCAGTCCGGTGCCGCCGAACTCCCGGGTGGTGGAGGCATCGGCCTGATGGAAGGGCTGGAAGATCCGTCCCCGTTGGTCCTCGGTCATGCCGATGCCGGTGTCGCGTACCGCGGCCCGCAGCGTCACCTGGTCGGTGCGTCTCTCCACCAGATCGATCCGGACCTCCACCTCGCCGCGAGGGGTGAATTTGACCGCGTTGGTGAGGAGGTTGGTCAGCACCTGCCCCAGCTGCAACGGGTCGCCGACGAGTAGCGGCGGGATGTCGTCGGCGGTGCGGAAGACGACCTCGAGCCCCTTCTCCTGGGCGCGGGGGGCGGCCACGTTGGCGACATGCTGCAAGACTTCGTCCAGCCGGAACGGTACCCGTTCCATCTCCAGCTTGTGCGCCTCGATCTTCGAAAGGTCGAGGATCTGGTTGACCAGGGAGAGCAGTTGCTCCGAGGCCGCCAGTACCTTGCCGGCATAGTCCCGCTGGTGGTCGTTGAGATCGGTGCATTGCAGCAGCCGGGTCATCCCCATAATGGCGTTCATCGGCGTGCGGATCTCGTGGCTCATATTGGCCAGAAACTCGCTCTTGGCGCGCGCCGCCTCCTCCGCCCGGACCTTGGCGGCCGCCAGTTCGCAGGTGCGCTCCTCGACCTTCTGCTCCAGCTCGGCGTTCAACTGCTCGTAGAGCCGGTTCAGGTGCTCCGCCCGTTCCTTCGCTTCCCGCAGTTCGCGCTCCGCCAGTTTGAGATCCTTGATGCTGCGGGCCACGCCGGCGATATAGCTGACGCCGCCGTCCTCCTCGGTCAATGGGATCAACAGCGTCGACCAGTAGTCGTCACCGAGTCCTGGCTCCTCGTAACTGAGAGGGCGCCGTTCTCGAATACAGCGCTGGTAGCGCTCGTGGAGTTCGGCAAACATCTCCGGCGGCACGAGTTCGTCCACGGGGCGGCTCGGGTCCGTCCCGGGCGCGAGGGATCGTTGTTGAACCGGGTTGTAGTCGTGCAGGTAGTAGCGATCCCCCTCCACCCGGATTACGAACATGGAGTCCGGGGAGTGTTGCCACAGCAGGCGGAGGCTTTCCAAAGAGACGTGGCTATCGGGCAGGGGCATGGTGGCTCACTTTCGTTACAGCGTAAGGACTACTGCCTGCGGTGCATTACCGAAGAGTCGCCCGGTGGGAGCGGATTGTGTCGGTGTGCCAATGCCGGTGACGGCGCCGGATTGCCATTCTGCTCATTGGACGATCCATTTCCATATGTGAGAGAAGGGGATTGTTGCCCGTCCGTGGGGGGTGGCGCAACCGGCAGCCGGGATGGCGGCATGCGGCATGTCGGCGGTGTTCTGCTAAACCTTGGTTAGGTGCCGGTTCATGGATATTGCTTCGCTTCGCTCGCAATGACGGGGTCGCGCTCGCAATGACGGGGTCGCGCTCGCAATGACGGTTCGCTTTTTGATGAATGCCCGCTCTTGTAGGAGAAGAGATGGATCCCATGCAAGCGAAGGGTCGATCCGCCGGCTCCGGCGAACTGCATCCGGCGCCGCTCACCTTTCTGATGGCGGGTTGCCAGCGCTGCGGCTCCACCTGGGTGGACAAGGCGCTGCGCGGCCACCCGGAGATCTTCCTCCCGGAGCGCAAGCAGACCTACTTTTTCGATGAGGCGTACCACAAGGGGATCGATTGGTATCTCGACCACTTCACCGCGGCGCGGCCCGAGCAAAAGGCCGTCGGCGAGATCAGTACGGGGTACTGCCTGCCGCACGCGGCTCCGCGAATGGCGGCGCACTTCCCGGACGTCAAGCTGCTTATGGCCGTGCGCAATCCGGTGGAACGGGCGTACAGCTACTACCAGAGCCGTTCTGTACACTACGGCTGGCCCGATTTCGACACCGCGGTCGCCGCCCAACCCGCCATCCTGGAGCGCGGCCGGTATATCGAGCAGATTGAACGGTTGCTGGAGTACTACGACCGGGACCGACTGCTGCTGCTCTTCTACGACGACTTGAAGCGGGATGACCAGGCGTATCTGCGCTCGATCCTCGAGTTTTTAGGGGTCGATCCCGACTACCGCAGCCCGCGTCTCGGGCAGGTGGTGCAGACGGCGGCCTTTCCCCGCGTCCGGCGGCGTATGCGGCAGTGGGGCCTGGAGCCGGTGCTGGACCGCGTCTCTGCGAGCCCGGCGGGCGATTGGCTGCGGCGGCGGATCAAGCGGGCCGGCGGTTCCCGTTACCGGGCGATGCCGGTCGATCTGCGGGCACGGCTGGTGGACTACTACGCCCCGTACAACGAACGCTTGGCCGCCTTTGCCGGGCGGGATCTGTCGCACTGGAATATTCAGGGAAACACTGAGTAATCCGTCATTGCGAGCGCCCCCCGTCATTGCGAGCGCCCCCCGTCATTGCGAGCGCAGCGAAGCAATCTCCATGCGTAGGCGACAACCGGTTAGAG
>SKYL01000142.1 GCA_007127935.1 Halorhodospira sp.
ACGATGTGCCGCCGGGAGTCGGGGCGGTGGCGCAGGTCGTCCAGCACCCGGCGCACCTGGTCGATCTCGCGCCCGTCGGCGGCCCGCCAGCTCCGCCACTGGACGCCGTAGACCGGCCCCAGTTCCCCGTCGGCGTCGGCCCACTCGTTCCATATCCGCACGCCGTTCTCGTTGAGGTAGCGGATGTTGGAGTCGCCGCGCAGGAACCAGAGCAGTTCGTGGACGATGGAGCGCCAGTGGAGCTTCTTGGTGGTCACCGCCGGAAACCCGGCGGCCAAGTCGAAGCGCATCTGGTGGCCGAAGACCGACAGCGTCCCCGTCCCGGTCCGGTCGTCTTTGCGGACGCCGTTCTCCAGGACGTGGCGCATTAGGTCGAGATATGGGTGCATAGTGATCGGATCACGTAATGGTTTTTACAGGATCTTCAATAAGATCTTCGAGTTCCGCTCGGCGTCGTAGAGCGCCCGCCGCGCCTCCGGCAAGATCTCCGGCCCGGCGGGCTCGAAACCCCGCTCGCGGAAAAAGTGCTCCGCCTCGGTGGTCAGGGCCACCAGCCGCTCCAGCCGCATCCGCCGGGCGTCGCGCTCCAGCCGCTCCACCAGCGCCTCGGCCCGGCCCTCGCCCTGGTAGTCGGGGTCCACCGCCACGCAGGCGATCTCGCCCGCCCGCTCCCCTGGGTAGGGCAGCAGCGCGGCGGTGGCGATCACCGCGCCGTCGCGCTCGATGACGGTGAAGTGGTCGATCTGCGTCTCCAGCAACTCCCGGGGCCGTTGGAGCAGCGCCCCCCGCGCCTCCAGCGGCCGGGTCAGGGCAAGGATGGCGGGGATGTCCTCCAGGCGGGCCCGCCGCACGGTCTCGAAGCGTTCTGGGGTGACCAGGGTGCCGACGCCGTCCCGGGTGAAGAGTTCCAGCAGCAGCGCCCCTTCCCGCCCCCGATCCAGCAGGTGGACGCGGCCGACCCCACCGGCGCAGGCGTGGACGGCGCCGGCGAGCAGCCGCGCCGCGGACGGGGGGAGGGCGGTGCCGTGGTGGTGGAGCAGCTCCCGCGCCTCGCCGGGGGTCAGCTCCGGGATCGGCTCGCCGCTCTCCGGGTGGACCACCGGCAGGCCGTCGGCCAGGTGGATCAGCTTGTCGGCGCCCAGGGCGCCGGCCACGGCCCGGGCCACCGCCTCCGCCGAGAGGTTGAAGACCTCGCCGGTGGGGGAGTAGCCCAGGGGCGCCACCAGGGCCACGTCGCCACCGTCGAGGCGGCGGCGCAGGGCTTCGGTGTCGACCCGGCGGACCTCGCCGGTGTAGCCGTGATCGACGCCGTGGCGCACGCCCACCGGGCGGGCGGTGATGACGTTGCCCGATGCCACCCGCAGCCGCATCCCGGCCATGGGCGTGGCGGCGATACCGGTGGACAGGCGCGCCTCCAGCTCCAGCCGCACCTCGCCCACGGCCTCCTTGACGCACTCCAGCGCCTCGGCGTCGGTGACCCGCAGCCCGCTCTCGCTCCCGCTGTCCGTGTCCGTGCCGTTGCCCGTGTTCGCGGCGTAGACCGGCCGCAGCCCGCGGGCCGCCATCCGCGCCACGATTTGCGGCCGGGCGCCGGGTACCAGCACCACCCGCACCCCGAGTCCCGCCAGCAACGCGATGTCGTGGACCAGCCCCTCCACGCCGGGCGGTTTCACCGCCGCGCCGGGAAAGGCGATGACGAAGGTGCGCCCCCGGTGGGCGTGGATGTACGGCGCCGCTTGGCGCAGCCATTCAACGAAGCGGTCGGGATCGAGGTCGGCCGGGCGCATGGTCTCAGTGCAGACAGAAGTGTTGGATGAATTGGCGTAAGAGTCGCACTGTCGGCTCCAGCCGGTCCACCGGCAAGTGCTCGTCGGGCTGGTGGGCGCAGTTGATGTCGCCGGGGCCCAGCACCACGGCTTCAACGCCCAGCCGGGCCAGGTAGGGGGCCTCGGTGGCGAAGGCCACCGCCTGGGATTTGTGGCCGGTGAGCCGTTCGGCCAACCGGACCACCTCGGCGTCCGCCGGGGTCGCCATGGGCGGTTGACCGGGAGAGAGCGGTGACACCTCCAAGTCGGGGGCGCGCTCCGCCAGCCGCTCCCGCAGGCGCTCGCGCAGTTCCTCCCGTAGGGCGTCCACGTCCATCCCCGGCAACGGCCGCAGGTCGATCTGCAACTCCGCCCGGCCGCAGATGCGGTTGGGGTTGTCGCCGCCGTGGATGTGGCCCAGGTTGAGGGTCGGGTACGGGATGGCGAAACGCGGATCGCGGTGGCGCACCGCCAGGGCCGCACGCCAGAGGATGATCTCGTCGAGCACCACGGCCATGGCGTCGAGGGCGTTGCGCCCGAGGTGGGGGTCGCTGGAGTGGCCCGACCGCCCGGTGATGCGGATCGACTCCATCATGATCCCTTTGTGGACGTGGACCGGGCGGTTGCCGGTGGGCTCGCCGATCACCGCCGCCGCCCCGGCCAGCGCCCGGCCGTGCTCCGACGCGGCCAGCGCCCGCGCCCCGTCCATGCCGCTCTCTTCGTCGGCGGTGGCCAGCAACGTCAACGGGGCGCGCAGCATTCCGGCGTGGACGCCGCGGGTGGCCTCGAGGGCCAGGGCGAAAAACGACTTCATGTCGCTGGCGCCGAGGCCGTAGAGCTTGCCGTCCCGCTCGGTGAGGGTGAACGGGTCGGTGGTCCAGCGGTCGCCGTCGAAGGGGACCGTGTCGGTGTGGCCGGAGAGCACCAACCCCCGGGCCCCCTCGGGGCGCGGCCCATCGGGATGCAGGGTGGCGATCAGGTTGACCTTTTTGGGTTGGTCGGGCAGCGGGTCGATGACGCAACGAAAGCCCATGGGCTCCAGCCAGCCGGCCAGCAGTTCGACCACGCTCCGGTTGCTCTGGTCCAGTGACGGGTCGACGCTGCTCACCGACGGCTCGGCGATGATCGCGGCCATCATCTCCCGCAGCGGCGGTGGCCGGCGGGACACGGCGCTAGAGCCCACTGCCGGCCCAGGTGCTCCGGCGCCGCGGCCCCAGGCGCGGCAGAATGAGCCCCAACAAGAGCCCGACGCCGAGGACGCCGGCGCCCACCACGAACCACTCCTGTTGGCTGCGCTCGGACATGCGGCGGTTCTCGACCTCCAACTCCTCGTTGCGTTCCAGCAGCATGGCCACCCGCTCCTTCAGGTTTTCGTTGGCCTGGGCCAGTTCGTAGCCCTGTTCCGCCTGCCCCAGCAGGTGTTCCAGGCGGTCGACCTCCCCCCGCGCTTCGGCCAGGCGGGACTCCAGCTCTTCATTGCGCCTGCGGGCGGCGTCCAGGGCCGACCGCTGCTCGCCGAGTTCGGCCCGGGTGTCGGCCAGGGTCTGCTGGGCATCGGCCAGCCGGTCGCGGGCCGCGCGCTCGGTCATCAGGTAACGGCTTTGCATCCAGCCGGTATCCCCGCGGGGGTCGCGGACGTGGTCCCATTCATCCAGCGCCTCCTGGGGGAAGTCGGCGTCCCCCGGCGGTTCGAGTAGCTCCAACCGGGTGCCGGTGACCAGGAACCGCTGAATGGCGTACTGGTTCCCCGGACCGGTGCGGAAGGAGACGTGAAGCTCGTCGCTGACGTAACGGTACTCCTGCGCCGCCGCCGTGGCGGCGATGAGCGCGGCGGAGGCCAGAATCAACATGGCGTGGATGAATCGCAAGGACGGTTTCCTCCGGGTCCGGAAAGGTTGAACGGGGGCAGTTTACTAGAAGAACGCCACCGCGCAGAATGTCCGGCGTCAAGTCGCCGCCGGAACCTTCCATGGACCCACTGCCCACCCTGCGCCTCAAGGCCGGCGAGGACCGCCGTCTGCGGGCCGGCCACCTGTGGATCTTCAGCAACGAGGTCGATACCGGCCGCACCCTGTTGCGCGCGTTCGCGCCGGGGGACCCGGCCGTGGTGGAGGACGCCCGGGGCCGGCCGTTGGGCCAGGCTTACGTCAATCCGGGCTCGCTGATCTGTGCCCGGCTGGTCAGCCGCGATCCGGCCGTGGGGCTCGATCACGCCACCCTGGTGCAGCGGCTGCGGACGGCGCTCCGGTTGCGGGAGCGGCTCTTTCCGGCGCCTTACTACCGCTGGGTCCACGCCGAGGCCGACGGTCTGCCGGGGTTGATCATCGACCGTTTCGGCGATGTCTGCGTCGTCCAGCCGAACACCGCCGGGATGGATGCGGTGACGGATCGGTTGGTGGAGGCGTTGGAGCGGGTGGCGGCGCCGTCGGCGATCCTGATTCGCGCCGACAGCCCCGTGCGGGAGTTGGAGGGGCTGGAGCGGTCGGTGGCGTGGGTCGGCGGCGACGGGCCGGAGACGTTGCGCGTGGAAGAGAATGGACTGGTCTTCGAAGTCTCCGCCGTGGGCGGGCAGAAGACCGGCTGGTACTACGACCAGCGGGCCAACCGGGCGCGGCTGGCTGCCTATACGGCCGGCTCTCGGGTCTTGGACGCCTATAGCTACGCCGGCGGCTTCGCGGTGGCCGCCGCGGCGGCGGGGGCGGCCGAGGTGGTGGCGGTGGAGCGCTCCGCCGCCGCCTGTGCGCGCATCGCGGCCAATGCCGAGGCCAATGGCGTTGGTGACCGCGTCACCGTGGTGGAGGGCGAGGTGTCTCCGTATCTGGCCGCGGCCCGCGCCGACGGCGAGCGTTTCGACGTGGCGGTGGTGGACCCGCCGGCCTTCATCAAGCGCAAGCGGGATCAGCGGGCCGGGGAGCGCGCCTACCGGCAGGTCAACGAGGGCGCCTTGCGGTTGCTGGGCAAGGAAGGGGTCTTGCTGACCTGCTCCTGTTCCTCCCATTTGCCCGCCGACCGCCTGGCCGGCCTGGTCCTCGCCGCTGGACGCCACCTCGACCGCTCCCCCCGGATCTTGGAACGGGGCGGCCCGGGCCCCGACCATCCCGTCCACCCGGCGATCCCCGAGACCGACTACCTGAAGGCGCTCTTCATCCGCTCCGTGATGGCCACCGCGCTGCCGTAAAACAACGCCAAAGCCCGGTCATTGCGAGGAGCGGAGCGACGAAATCGGTGCTACCGCCGGCTGTCGCTGTTGCGGTACCCCCACCACAACATCCCCGCACCAGCGGCGATCATCGGCAATGTGAGCAGATGCCCCATGGTGAGCCAGCCGAAGGCGAGGTAGCCGATGTGGGCGTCGGGCATGCGGAAGAATTCGACGAAGCCGCGTAAGACGCCGTAGCCGGCGAGGAAGAGTCCGGTAACCGCCATCCGCGGCCGGGGCTTGGCCGAAAACCACCAGAGCAGGACGAAGAGCGCGATCCCCTCCAGCGCCATTTGGTAAAGCTGGGACGGGTGGCGGGCCACATCCCCCAGCGGCGGGTAGACCATGGCCCACGGCACGTCGCTGGGCCGCCCCCACAACTCCCCGTTGATGAAATTGCCCAACCGGCCGGCGCCGAGGCCGATGGGCGTCAGCGGTGCAACGAAATCGCCCAGGCGAAAGGCGTCGATCCGGTGGCGGCGGGCGTAGAGGATGACCGCCACGACGACCCCGATGAAGCCGCCGTGAAACGACATGCCCCCTTCCCAGATGCGCAGGAGGGCCAGCGGGTCCGCCATCAGGCCCGGCAGGTTGTAGAAGAGGTGGTAGCCCAGCTTGCCGCCGACGATGACGCCCACGGCGCCGTAGAAGACCAAGTCGTCCACTTGGGCGGGGGTCACCGGGCTCCATGGCCGGCCGGCGCGCCACCGCCCCAGCAGCCACGCCGCCAGGAAGCCGACCACGTACATCAACCCGTACCAGTGGATGGCCGCGGGGCCGATCTGGATCGCCACGGGATCGATGGCGGGATAGGTCAACATCGAATCAAGTGCGCAGCCCCATGGAGAGGTCCACCGCCCGGACGTGCTTGGTCAGGGCGCCCACGGAGATATAGTCCACGCCGGTCCCGGCCAGTTCCCGGATGGCGCTCTCGTCGACGCCGCCGGAGACTTCCAGCTTCACTCGTCCGGCGGCGCGCTTCACGGCCTCTGCGGTCTCGGCCACGGTGAAGTTATCCAGCATCACCACGTCGGCCCCGGCGGTGATGGCCACCTCCAACTCCTCGAGGCTCTCCACCTCCACTTCCACCATCGCCCCCACGGCGCGCATCCGCGCCAACTCCACGGCGGTGGAGATCCCGCCGCAGGCGTCGATGTGGTTCTCCTTGATCAGATAGGCGTCGTAGAGGCCCATGCGGTGGTTTTGGGCGCCGCCGCAGCGCACCGCGTACTTCTGGGCCGCCCGCAACCCCGGAATCGTCTTACGGGTGTCGAGGATGCGCACCGGCGTCCCGGCGGCGGCCTCCACGCAGCGCCGGGTGGCACCGGCGGCACCGGAGAGCAGCTGCAGGAAGTTGAGCGCCGTGCGCTCGCCGGTGAGGAGCGCGCGGGCGCCGCCGTGGACACGGCAGAGGATCGACCCCGCCGGCACCGCCTCGCCCTCCTCGTGGTGCCAACGGATGCGCACCGAGGGATCGAGCTGCCGGAAGACCTCGTCGAACCACGGCCGCCCGCAGACCACCATCTCCTCACGGCAGACCACCGTGGCCTCGCCTTGGCGGTTTTCCGGGATCAAGGCGGCAGTGAGATCGCCGCCGCCCACGTCCTCGGCCAGGGCGCGAGAGACGTCGGTCTGGATGGTTTCACGCGGCGGAGTGGGAACCGTGTTGAAGGAAATCGTCGTCATGGCGAGGTTAGTCGTCCCGTTCTTCCAGCCCGCTGCGCAGGGAGTGGTTGAGTTCGTCGTAGTGGGGCTTGAGTTCGTCCTTGATGGTCCCGTCCCACAGCGGCACGCCGACGAAGTAGCCGGCGCGGCCGATGAGGTGGGCCGCCACCGGGGCGGTGAGGAAGATGAAGGCGATAATCGCCACTGCGCGGGCGGTGACGCCGGCGTCGGCGAAGTGTACCGCCACGCCGGCGACGGTCAGCGCCGCGCCCAGGGCGCCGGCCTTGGTGGTGGCGTGCATCCGGGTCAGCAGGTCGGGGAGGCGGATCGCGCCCACCGCCGCCAGCAGCATCAAGGCGGCCCCCAGCAGGAGCAGGAGCGAGGTCACGGCCTCCTGGAGCCATTCAATCATCCCGTGGTCCCCCCTTCTCCAGGTAACGGGCGAAGCCGATGGCGGCGAGGAAGGCGAGCAACGCCATGACGATGGCCACGTCGATGAAGTCGTCCACCCCGGTGAGCACCGCGTAGGCGGCGATGAAGCCGACCACGATGGAGGCGATCAACTCCAGCGCCACCACCCGGTTGGGCAGCATCGGCCCCTTCACCAGCCGGATGAAGGCCAGGGCCATGGCGATGCAGAGCATGCCGAAGACGAGGGTCAGCGTGATCTCCAGCATCAGCGCAGCACCTCCAGCACCCGCTGCTCCAGGTACTTGATCTCCTCCATCAACTGCGCCTCGTCGTCGATGTACATGGCGTGGATGTAGAGGACGCGGCGGTCACTGGAGACATCGAGGCTCAACGTCCCCGGTGTCAGGGTGATGAGGTTGGCCAGGGTGGCGATCTCCGCGTCGGTGCGCGCCTCCAGCGGTACCGCCAGGACGCCGGGGCGCATGAAGTAGTCCGGCGTCATCACGTCGTAGGCCACCCGGGCGTTGGCCTTGATCAGCTCGCCGAGGTAGAAGAAGACGAAGCGAATGAAGCGCGGCAGGCGGCGGGAGTAGCCGTGGAGGCACGGCATCCGCCCTTCCGCCAGGGCCAGCACACCGTATCCCAGGACGAATCCCAGCAGGAAATTGGGCGCCGAGACGTTGGCCGTCAGGGCCACCCAGACCAGGGCGAGGATGATGTTCCAGGCGAACGGGGTCATGGCGTCGCCTCCCCGAGGACGGCCCCGATGTAGACCGACGGATCAAGCAGCTGCTGCGCCGAGGCGTAGGCCAGTTCATAGAGCGGCTGGCCGTAGAGGCCGATGAAGAGCGTCAACGCCGCCAGCCCGATGATCGGCAGGAGCATGATCCAGATCCCCCGGTCGGGCCGCTCGCCGGTGAGCGCGCCGGTCTCGGTGACGTGCTCCGGCACGCCGTGCCAGAACGCCTCGGCCCAGATCTTGATCATCGAGTAGAGGGTCAGCAGGCCGACCAGCAGCGCCACGAAGACGATGCC
>SKYL01000011.1 GCA_007127935.1 Halorhodospira sp.
AATGGCGTCGAAGTCTTCCAGCTGGGCGCCCGGCTGTTTGAACAGGTTCAAAAGATCTCTCATGTTCGCTACCCGCTCGCGGTGTTGTCTCTATGAGGTGCCGCCGTCGGCGGCGATACCCGGACCGACCACGGTCCGGGCACGGCCCTGTGTTCAGTCGTCCCGTTCCAACTCAATGTTGATACCCAGTGAGCGGATCTCCTTGACCAGCACGTTGAACGACTCCGGCATGCCCGCCTCCATGCGGTGGTCGCCGTCGACGATGTTCTTGTACATCTTCGTCCGGCCGGCCACGTCATCGGATTTGACCGTCAACATCTCCTGCAGGGTGTACGCCGCACCGTAGGCCTCCAGCGCCCACACCTCCATCTCGCCGAAGCGCTGACCGCCGAACTGCGCCTTGCCGCCCAACGGCTGCTGGGTGACCAGGGAGTACGGCCCGGTGGACCGGGCGTGCACCTTGTCGTCGACCAGGTGGTTCAGCTTGAGCATGTACATATAGCCCACGGTGACCAGGCGGTCGAAGGTGTCCCCGGTGCGGCCGTCGTAGAGCCGGGTCTGCCCGGACTCGGCGCGGCCGGCAAGGCGCAACCACCGTTTGATCTCGCCCTCGTCGGCACCGTCGAAGACCGGCGAGGCGGCCGGTACGCCTTGTCTCAAGTTTCCGGCCAACTCGAGGATCTCATCGTCGCTGAGTTCATCCAGCGCCTCCTTGCGGCCCGACGAGTTGTAAATCTCATCCAGGAACTTGCGGATGGCCTCCACCTTGGTATGGCTGTCGAGCATCTCGCCGATCTTGTGGCCGAGACCGCGGGCCGCCCATCCCAGGTGCGTCTCCAGCACCTGCCCCACGTTCATCCGGGAAGGGACGCCCAGCGGCGAGAGGACCACGTCCACCGGCGTGCCGTCTTCCATGAACGGCATGTCCTCCTCCGGAACGATCATGGAGATGACGCCCTTGTTGCCGTGGCGGCCGGCCATCTTGTCGCCGGGCTGCATCCGGCGCTTCACGGCCAGGAAGACCTTGACCATCTTCAGCACGCCGGGCGCCAGATCGTCGCCGGCGGTGATCTTGCCTTTCTTCTCCTCGAACCGCTTCTCGAAGCGCTCCCGCTGGCTCTCCAACTGCCGCTTGACCGCCTCCAACTGCTCGTTGACCTCCTCGGCGCGCATGCGGATCTCGAACCACCGCTCCAGGGGCAGATCCTGGAGATAGCTCTTGGTCACCTTGGCGCCGGTGCCGAGCCCGTTGGGACCGCCCTCGGCCACCTTGCCGGTGAGCAGCTTCTCCAGCCGGGCGTAGGCGTCGTCCTCGAAGATGCGTGCCTCGTCGTCCAGATCCTTACGCACCAGGTCGATTTCCTGGCGCTCAATGGCGCGGGCCCGCTCGTCCTTCTCCACGCCGTCCCGGGTGAAGACCTGGACGTCGATGACGGTGCCGTCCATGCCGGAGGGCACGCGCAGCGAGGTGTCCTTCACGTCGGACGCCTTCTCGCCGAAGATGGCGCGCAGCAGCTTCTCTTCGGGGGTGAGTTGGGTCTCGCCCTTGGGCGTCACCTTGCCCACCAGGATGTCTCCGGACTTCACCTCGGCGCCGATGTAGACGATGCCCGACTCATCCAGGCGCGCCAGCGCCGACTCGGAGACATTGGGGATATCCGCGGTGATCTCCTCGGTGCCGAGCTTCGTGTCCCGGGCGACGCAGGTCAGCTCCTCAATGTGCACCGAGGTGTAGCGATCCTCCTTGACCAAACGCTCGGAGATGAGGATCGAGTCCTCGAAGTTGTAGCCGTTCCACGGCATGAAGGCCACCAGCATGTTCTGACCCAGCGCCAGTTCACCCATGTCGGTGGACGGGCCGTCGGCCAGTACGTCGCCGCGGGCCACCACGTCGCCCACCTGGACCAGCGGGCGCTGGTTGAAGCAGGTGTTCTGGTTGGAACGGGTGTACTTGGTCAGGTTGTAGATATCGACGCCAGGCTCGCCGGCGGTGGTCTCCTCGTCGTTGACCCGCACCACGATGCGCGCGGCATCCACCTGCTCCACCACGCCGCCGCGGTCGGCCAGCACGGTGACGCCGGAGTCGCGGGCCACGGTGCTCTCCATACCGGTCCCCACCAGCGGCTTGTCCACCCGCAGGGTCGGCACCGCTTGGCGCTGCATGTTGGCGCCCATCAACGCCCGGTTGGCGTCGTCGTGCTCCAGGAACGGCACCAGGGAAGCGGCCACCGAGACGATCTGCTTCGGCGAGACGTCCATGTACTGGACCCGGTCCGCCGTGGCCATGGTGAACTCGTTCTGGTGGCGGCAGGAGATCAGGTCGTCGGCCAGCATCCCGTTCTCATCCACCCGCGCGTTGGCCTGGGCAATGACGTAACGGGACTCTTCGATGGCGGAGAGGTAATCGACCTCGGCGGTCACCTTCTGATCCACCACGCGCAGGTACGGCGTCTCGAGGAAGCCGTAACGGTTGGTGCGGGCGTAGACCGCCAGCGAGTTGATCAGACCGATATTCGGGCCTTCCGGCGTCTCGATCGGGCAGACCCGGCCGTAGTGCGTCGGGTGCACGTCGCGCACCTCGAAGCCGGCCCGTTCGCGGGTCAAGCCGCCCGGCCCCAACGCCGAGACCCGGCGCTTATGGGTGACCTCGGAGAGCGGGTTATTCTGGTCCATAAACTGCGAGAGCTGGGAGGAGCCGAAGAACTCCTTGATCGCCGCCGCCACCGGCTTGGCGTTGATCAACTCCTGGGGCATCAGCCCCTCGCTCTCCGCCAGCGACAGCCGCTCCTTGACCGCGCGCTCCACCCGGACCAGGCCGACCCGGAAGACGTTCTCGGCCATCTCGCCCACGGAGCGAACCCGCCGGTTGCCCAGGTGGTCGATATCGTCCACCTGGCCCAGCCCGTTACGGATGTGGATCAACTCGCGAAGCACCGCCAGGATGTCGGAGTCGTCGCCGTACTGCCCCACCAGCGCCTTGGCCGCCTTGTTCTTCTCCGACCGCGCCGAGAAGAATTTTCCGTCGTAAAGGACCCCGGGGCCCACCACCTCATCGCGCCCGACCCGCAGGTTAAACTTCATCCGGCCCACCGGCGAAAGATCGTACCGGTCGTCCGTAAAGAAGAGGTTCTGGAACAGATTCTCCGCGGCGTCCTTGGTCGGCGGCTCGCCCGGGCGCATCATGCGGTAGATCTCCACCAGCGCCTCCAGTTGCGAGCGGGTGGGGTCGACGGCCAGCGTGTTGGAGACGAAAGCCCCCCGGTCGACGTCGTTGACAAAGAGAGTCTCCAGGCGCTCCACACCGGCGGCCTGCAACGCCTCCACCAGCGCCTCGGTGAGCGGGCTATTGGCCTCGGCCAGGATCTCCCCGGTGGACGGGTCCACCAGGTCGTGGGCCACCACCTTGCCGTAGAGATACTCCACGGGCACTTCCAGCGTCTCCACGCCGGCTTTTTCAATCTGTTTGATATGGCGGGCGGTGATGCGCCGCCCCGATTCCACCACCGTATCGCCACCGACGACAATATCGAAGGCGGCGGTCTCGCCCCGCAGCCGGTCGGGAATCAGTTCCAGCACCACCGTGCCGTCCTTGCGCAGGTGGAAGACGTTCATGTCGAAGAAGGTCTGCAGGATCTCCTCAGGCGTGTACCCCAGCGCCCGCAGCAGGATCGTCGCCGGCAGTTTCCGGCGCCGGTCGATGCGCACAAAGATGGCGTCCTTGGGGTCGAATTCGAAGTCGAGCCAAGACCCGCGATAGGGGATCACCCGCGCCGAGAAGAGCAATTTGCCCGACGAGTGGGTCTTGCCCTTGTCGTGGTCGAAGAAGACGCCGGGGGAGCGGTGGAGTTGGTTGACGATGACCCGCTCGGTACCGTTCACCACAAAAGTGCCGTTGTTGGTCATCAGGGGCAGTTCGCCCATGTAGACCTCTTGCTCCTTGATGTCCTTGACCGACGCCCCATCCTTGTCGTAGAGGGCCAAACGCACCAACATGCGGAGCGGCGCCGCGTAGGTCATGCCGCGATTCTGGCACTCCTTGACATCGAAGCCGGGTTCGCCGATACGGTAGCTGACGTACTGGAGTTCGGCGTTGCCGGAGTGGCTCTGGATGGGGAAGACGGAACGGAACGCGCCCTCCAGCCCGCCCTCGCGGCGCTGCTCCGGCGGCACGTCCTCCTGCAGAAACTGCCGGTAGGACTCGAGCTGCGTGGCCAGCAGATACGGGACATCGAGGACGCTCGGCAACTTGCCGAAATCCTTACGGATGCGCTTTTTTTCAGTAAACGAGTAGGCCATCGGAATTCCTCAGCGCTGGACCAGCTTCCCCAATGACACCGCCCCCCCTGTGGGCCGCGGTGCCGGCAACAACGACAGGCCGGCGGCCGTCCGGCCGCCAGCCCACCTTCCAAGCCCGACTGTGACGCGACGCCGCCGACTCACTTGAGCTCGACGCTCGCCCCCGCCTCTTCCAGCTTGGATTTAAGCTCTTCCGCCTCTTCCTTAGAGGCGCCTTCCTTAACGGGCGACGGTGCACCCTCCACCAACTCCTTGGCCTCCTTGAGGCCCAACCCGGTGGCCGCACGCACGGCCTTGATGACACCGACCTTGTTCTCGCCGAAGGAGGAGAGAATCACGTCGAACTCGGTCTGCTCAGCCGCCGCCGCGGCCTCGCCGCCACCGGCCGCCGCGGGAGCGGCAGCCACGGCCGCCGCCGCAGTGACGCCGAACTTCTCTTCCATGGCCTCGATCAACTCCACCACCTCCATGACGCTCATCCCGGCGATGGTCTCGAGGATGTCTTCTTTGCTCGCTGCCATTGATGCAATCTCCTGTTTTATTCAGTAAGCGACAGGGTTCCGTGCAACTCCTGGAACCCGGCAGGTTGTGGCTTGTTCAGGCCGCGGCCTGCTTGGCGTCCCGCACGGCCGCCACGGTACGCACCAGCTTGCCCGGCACCTCGTTGAGGGTCGTGGCCAGCTTCTGTACCGGCGCCCGCATGGTGGCCATCAGCAGGGAAAGCGCCTCGTCCCGGGTCGGCAGGCTGGCCAGCCGCTCCAGGTACTCCGCGGAGTGCAACTGCCCGCCGACAGCGACATTGCGAGTCGCCAAGCGGTCATGCTCCTTGGAGAAATCGCGCACCAGACGCGCCGCGGCACCCGGGTCCTCCTGTGAGAACGCCAGCAGCAACGGCCCCCCGAACGCCTCGGTCATGCACTCGAACTCAGTGCCGGCCACCGCACGCCGGGCCAGAGTGTTCTTGACCACCTTCAGATAGACGCCCTGCTCCCGCGCCTTGGCGCGCAGTTCGTCCATCTCGCCGGCGGTCAACCCCCGGTACTCGGCGGCGACGGCGGCGTAGGCGCTTTGGGCGACCTCGGCCACCTCCTGCACCATCGCCTTTTTTTGCTCCAGACTCAGACCCATCGTCCGTCTCCTGGAAGGTTAGTCTCCACGGAAGTCAGCCTCCCGGGAACCGATGGTGCACGCCCCTCCGGGCGTGCCGTACGACCCCTCCGGGCCGGCCATACGGTGGCGATGTACAGGTCCCTCACGATGCCACCGTCTACGCAGGCGGGCGGTCCGGCCCTTTAAGCGGCCACCCCGGAAGGGGCCGGCCGCACCGGCGGTCTTCGACGGCTGCCGCTTCAATGACAGCCCCGGCCGGGCTCCTTCCCGGCCGGTTACTACGAACTATGCCTCCAAGCTGGCCCGGTCCACTTGAACGCCGGCACCCATGGTAGACGAGATCGCCACCTTCTTGACATACGTCCCCTTGGACGTACTGGGCTTGAGTTTGTTCAAGTCGGCCAGCAACGCCTGGAGGTTTTCGCGCAACGCGTCGACCTCAAAGTCGGCCTTGCCGATGGTGGTGTGAATCACGCCACCGCGATCCGTGCGGTAGCGCACTTGGCCGGCCTTGGCGTTGCGCACCGCGGT
This sequence comes from Halorhodospira sp., assembly GCA_007127935.1. GTDB lineage: Bacteria > Pseudomonadota > Gammaproteobacteria > Nitrococcales > Halorhodospiraceae > SKYL01. The sequence continues at coordinate 5,938 of SKYL01000011.1, forward strand.
GCCGACGTCGGCGGCCACGGTGCCGGTCTTCGGGTTCGGCATCAGCCCTCGCGGGCCGAGCAGCGGTCCCAACCGCCCCACCACGCCCATGGCGTCCGGGGAGGCGATCACGACATCAAAATTGAGATCTCCACCCTGAATCTGCTGGGCTAAATCGTCCATGCCCACCGCCTCGGCGCCCTCGGCGTGCGCGGCGTCGGCATTCGCTCCCTGGGTGAAGACCGCGACACGCACCGACTTCCCGGTGCCCCGGGGCAACACCGTGGCGCCACGGACGATCTGGTCCGACTTCCGGGGGTCGACCCCCAGGTTCACGGCCACATCGATACTCTCGACGAACTTGGCCGTTGCCAGATCCTTCACCAGGGTCAGCGCCTCATCGACGGGATAGGCATGGGTCCGGTTCACCCGCTCGCGGATCACCCGCTGCCGCTTGGTCAGCTTCGCCATGGCTTACACCCCCTCCACGTCGAGGCCCATGCTACGGGCGGTACCGGCAATGGTGCGGACGGCCGCGTCCATATCGGCGGCGTTGAGGTCGGGCCACTTGGTCTTGGCCACCTCTTCCAACTGCTCCCGGCCGACCTTCCCGACCTTCTGGGTGTTGGGCGTTCCGGACCCCCCCTTGATGCCCGCCGCCTTCATCAACAACACCGCCGCCGGCGGCGTCTTGGTGACAAAGGTGAAGCTGCGATCGGAGTAGGCGGTGATCACCACCGGAATGGGCAGCCCCGGCTCAATCCCCTGGGTGGCGGCGTTGAACGCCTTGCAGAACTCCATGATGTTCAGGCCGTGCTGGCCCAGCGCCGGCCCCACGGGCGGGCTCGGATTCGCCTGACCCGCTCCCACCTGGAGCTTGATGTACGCCTGGATCTTCTTTGCCATGGTCTTCGTGCTCCTGTCGCGGGTCCAAACGCCGTGAAGCTCCCCGCTTGGCCGGGGCGGACGCCCCGGATCGATAAAATCGTCTGCCGGGGCACCGGACCCCGCTCAACCGGCCTGCGATTACGCCTTCTCCACTTGGCCGAACTCCAACTCCACCGGGGTGGAGCGACCAAAGATGGAGACGCCGACGCGCAGGCGGCTCTTTTCGTAATTGACCTCTTCCACCACGCCGTTGAAGTCAGTGAACGGTCCGTCGATCACGCGGACCACCTCGCCGACCTCAAACAACACCTTCGGCCTCGGCTTCTCGGCGCCCTCCTTCACCCGGTTGAGAATCGCTTCCGCCTCCCGGTCCGAGATCGGGGCTGGCCGGTCGGAGCGGCCGCCGATAAAACCCATGACCCGCGGCACTTCTTTGACCAAGTGCCAAGTGTCATCATCCAGCTCCATCTGAACCAGCACGTAGCCGGGGAAGAACTTGCGCTCGCTCTTGCGCTTCTGCCCCTCGCGCATCTCCACCACTTCTTCGGTGGGGACGAGGATCTCTCCAAACTTCTCTTCCATCCCGGCACGCTTGATGCGCTCCGCCAGGGAGCGCATGACCTGCTTCTCAAAACCGGAATAGGCGTGGATCACGTACCAGCGCTTCGCCATGGATCACCCTCCCCGGCCGGTGAGCAGGCCGACTAACCACAGCAGCAACACGTCCATGAACCACAGGAAGATGGCCACCAGGATCACCATGGCCACCACGATCAACGTGGTCTGCATGGTCTCGGAACGAGTGGGCCAGATCACCCGTCGGACCTCCTGCTTGGAGGCCTGGGCGAACGCCCATACCGCCCTTCCCCGGGCGGTACTCAGCGCCACCGCCCCGGCGGCGCCAGCCACCGCGAGCAGCCCGCCCACCCGGTAGAGCAAGGGCTCGTCACTGTAAAAGTAGAACCCGGCCAACCCCAACACCACCAAGCCGGCGACCAACAGCCACTTGGCGCTGTCGAGGGAGGTGCCTTCTGTCTCAGCGCTGGACTTCATGAACCCCTTTACCGAAACGGCCCGGCGGCCATGGGCCACCGGACCGCCAGGGAAGCGTTGGCAGGCCAGGAGGGACTCGAACCCCCAACCTGCGGTTTTGGAGACCGCTGCTCTACCAATTGAGCTACTGGCCTATTTTGAATCAGTTGAAAGATTCGAGATTCTAAGTGCAAGTCACAAGCATGGCTGGCTGGCAGCCAACCGCCGGAGCATATGGCACCCCTTGCCCCTTGCC
>SKYL01000221.1 GCA_007127935.1 Halorhodospira sp.
AGGTTGACCGCGGTGGCGGTCTTGCCGGTGCCGCCCTTGCGGTTGACCACGGCGATGACCTGCATTTGGTCCCGCCGGTTCATGACGATGCGCTCTCCCCGTGGAGCGCCGCTTCCAGCGCCGGGAGCACCCAGCGCCGGAGGAAAGGGGCCTCCGGGGGGGCGGCGATGGGACGGCGGGCGCAGAGCAAAACCTGAACCACGGCGGTGTGGAGATGGCGGCACTCCTTCATGTGGACCCGGCCCTTGGGGTGCTTGTGCAGCCACGCCAACAGCTCTTCCGCTTCCTCCACGGAGCAAACCCCCTCCAGATGCACCGTTTGTCGCTTTCCGATGACCGGCATTCAGAGCAACTCCTTGAGATTGAGGACGAGCAGGACCCGCCCGTCGCCGAGCAGGGCGGTGCCGGAGTACGCCGAGAGGCAGGCCAGAATGCCGTCCAGCGGCTTCAGGATGACCTCCGTCCCCTCGTGGAAGTCGTCCACTACCAGCCCGCAGATCCGGCCGTGGACCCGCGCCACCAGCACCGCCTCTTCATCACGGCCCCCACCGTCGCCATCGCCGCCGGCGTTCCCGCCGCCGGCCGGGGCGGAGGCGGCGGGCTCCAAGCCGAGGATCTGTTCCAGGCGGACGATGGGGACTACCTGGTCCCGCAGTACGATGGCCTCCCGGTGCTTCACCGGGACGATCCGGTCCCGTGGCATCTTCACCGTCTCCACCACCTCATCCATGGGGATGCCGAACAGTTGATCACCCAGTTCCACCTGCATGACGTGGGAAACGGCCATGGTCAGCGGCAGCGAGACCCGGAAGCAGGTGCCTTCGCCGGGCTGGCTCTCCACCGCGATCTGCCCGCCCCACCGTTCGACGGTGGTGCGGACCACGTCCATGCCGACACCCCGGCCCGAGAGGTCGGAGACCGCCTGGGCGGTGGAGAAGCCCGGGGCGAAGACGAGTTGCAGTACCTGTTGCGGCTCCAATGCGTCCAATGCGTCGGCCTCCATCACGCCCTTCTCCAAAGCCGATCGCCGCACTTGGTCCACGTCGATGCCCCGTCCGTCGTCGCTGATCTCCACCACGACCCGGTCACCCTCCTGGCGGGCGGCCAAACGGACCGTCGCCTGCTCCGGCTTGCCGGCGGCGCGGCGCTCGGCCGGCGGTTCGATGCCGTGGTCGAGGCTGTTGCGCACCATGTGGGTGAGCGGGTCGGTGAGGGCCTCCACAATGTTTTTGTCGGCCTCGGTCTCTTCGCCTTCGATGGCCAGGGCCACGTTCTTCTCCAGCTTCCGGGAGATGTCGCGCACCAGGCGGGGAAAGCGTTGAAAGACCTGCCCCATGGGGAGCATCTGTACCCGCATGATGGTCCCCTGCATGGCCTGGGCAATGCGGTGGATGACGTTGTAGTGGTCCTTCAACTCCCGGGCCAACTCGCGGACACCGAAGTCGTGCTCGGCGCGCCGGGCCAGGAAGGGGAGGCTGTTTTTCGCCACCACCAACTCGCCGATCAGGTCGCCCAGAGCGTCCACGTTGGCCTGATCGACGCGCAGCGTCGTGGAGCGGCGGGCCGAGGCCGGCTCGTCCCCCGCGGGTGCGGCGGAGGGCGTGCCGCCGGGGCCGGATTCGTCCACCGGAGCCGGTGGCCGGGCGGACTCCGGCTCGGCCGGTACCGGTGGGGGCAGCGGCACCTCCGGCGGACGTTGCTCCACCGCCGCCGTCAGCAGCGCCTCGACCACCTCCCGCCGGGGGGCGCCGGCTTCCAGTTCGGCCTCGATCCAGTGCAGGCAGGCCGCGGTCCACGATTCGCTGTTGAGCATCGACAAGGCGGTGGACACGGAGCGGCGGACCCCGTCCATGTCGCTACCATCCCACTGTTCCCACAGGCGGGGGGCGAACCGCTCGTCGGGGAGCGCCGCGCCGGGCTCACCCCGGGGGTGGATCAAGGCCTCCGGCGGCGCTTCAGTGATCTCCGCTTGGTCCGGGATATAGCGGAACAGAGCGGTGGCCGCCTCCCGGGGGGCGTGGGTGAGTACGCCGATCTCCAATATGCAGCGGAACGGGTCGAAGTCCTCCAGGGGGGGCGGCGCCTCCGCGGTGGCCACATGCAGCGCGGCGATCTCCGGGATCTGGGATACCAGGTGGAGGGGGTCCTCTCCCTGGAAGAAGCATTGGGGGTCCGGCCGGTAGGTGACCGCCGTCAGGGGTTCTCCGGCGCGGGCGCGGCGAAAGGCGGACAACAGGTTTTCGCCGGGGACGGCCGCGAGCCATGCCGGCGGGTCCGCCGCGAGCCCCGGCGGCGCCGGGGAAGCGCCCCGCTCCGGGGGCGTGGGAGATGGAGCCGCTGGGGATGGGACCGTGGCCGATGCGCCGAAGGCGGCGCGGATGGCGTCGGCGAAGCGGCCGCCCTCATCGTCGGCGTCGCCGGGCAGGCGGCCGGTGGTCTCCAGAGCGTCGAGCCAGCCGGCGACACGATCCATACCGCTCAGCAGCAGGTCGATGGTGTCGCCGTCGAGCCGCGCCTTGCCGGCCTTCACCGCGTCCAGCAGATCCTCGGCGGCGTGGATCAGCCGGGTCAGGGCCGGGACATCGAACAGCCCCGACGAGCCCTTGATGGTGTGGACGGCGCGGAAGGCGCCGTCGAGGCTCTCGGTATCGCCGGGCGATTGCTCCAGCGCCAGCAGACAGGCGGTGGCCTCGTCGAGGAGTTCCCGAGATTCGCTGATGAACTGCTGTTCCAGGGAGGTCACGTGGGCACTCCTTCCCTCCGTGGCGGGAGGTGGGCCGGCCGCCGGGCGGCGGGCCGCTGGTAGACGATGGATTCCGGGAAGCGGCGCATCTCGAACAGCGGTGAGATCCGGTTCATCGATTCCGAGTGGCCGAGGCAGATGAAGCCGCCGGGATTGAGGGCGTCGTAGAGCCGTTCCGCCGCCCGCCGGCGGGAGTCGTCATCGAAGTAGATCAAAAGGTTGCGGCAGAAAATTACGTCCATGCCGCCGTGGGCGCGCACCGCCTCCGGGTCTTGCACGTTGACCGCGGTGAAACGGACGCTGTCGCGCAGGTCACGGTTGATCCGGTAGCGCGGCCCGCCGCCGGCCGGGGCGGTCTCCGCGGTGAAATAGCGCCGCAACAAATCCGGCGGTACCGCCTGGACGGCGCGGCGCTCGTAGCACCCCGCTTGGGCCTGTTCCAGCACCCGGGTATTGATGTCGGACGCGGTCAACGCCACATCGAACCGGGCCAAGCCGGGCCAGTGCTCCAACAGATAGATGGCGATGGAGTACGGCTCTTCTCCCGAGGAGCACGGGATCGACCAGATGCGGATCGTTTCCCCCGGCGCCTTGCGTGCGGTGATCTCATTGAGAATGGGGCCTACCAGGGTGCGGAACTGGTACTCCTCGCGGAAGAAGTAGGTCTCGTTGACGGTCATCAGATTGATGAGCGCCTGGAGTTCCCGGTGCGACGGATCGAAGCGCAGCAGCGTGAAGTATTCGGCGAAGCTGGCGCAGCCGTTCTGCCGCATCCGTTGCACCAGCCGCTTGTCGACGAAGTAGCGCTTCGACGGCTGAAACTGGATGCCCGCCTTGCGGTAGAAGAACTCTCGGAAGCGTTCAAAATCGGCGTCGGAAATCATCGTGGATTGCTCCAGCGCCGTTCGGTCCAGGGTCACGGCTCCGTGTCCCATCTCAGCACCCCACCCATTGGCACAGGCGGTCGGCGATGCGGTCGGCCGGCAGGACGGCCTCGGCCCCGCGGCGGAGGATCAATTCCCGCGGCATGCCGAAGACGATGGCGCTCTCCTCCGCCTCGGCGATGGTGCGTCCGCCATCGGTGTGGATGCGGGACATGGCCTCGGCGCCGTCGTCGCCCATGCCGGTGAGCAGAACCCCCAGCAGCCGCCGTGGCGGGAGGACGTCGCACGCCGACTCCACCAGGCGGTCGACCGATGGGTGCCAGACCGTTTCGGGGTCGGCGGGAACCGGCAGGGCGCTGATCCCCCGGGGGCGGGTGCGGACCACCATGTCGGCATCGCCCTTGGCCAGGTAGACGTGGCCCGCTTCGAGGACCGTGGGGCCGGTGACCTCCGTCACCGGCAGCACGCACCGCTGGTCCATCCGCTGGGCGAAGACCCGCGTGAAGCTGGCGGGCATGTGTTGCGCCACCAGTATCGGGAGGGGAAAGTCCGCGGGTAGCCGGGGCAGGATCTTTTCCAGCGTCTTCGGCCCCCCGGTGGAGACCCCGATCAGGAGAAGCCGCTCCACCGCCGGGGCGTCGGCCGGAGGGGGGGCGGCTCGCTTCGCCGTGGTGCGTTGGGGCGCGCCGCCCCGCGACCCGGACCACCGTTCCACCCGGGCGCGGGCCGCCGCCCGCACCTTGGCCACCAGCTGATCGGCCACCGTCTCCATGTGCACCGAGACCGTCCCGCCGGGTTTCGGCAGGTAGTCCACCGCGCCCAACTCCAGCGCTTCCAGCGTGGCCAGGGCCCCCTCCTCGGTGAGGGAGGAGACCATCACCACCGGCGTCGGGTGCTCCACCATGATGTGGCTGAGACAGGTGAGCCCGTCCATCGCCGGCATGTGGATGTCGAGGCTGATCACATCGGGGGCGAACTCCGGGATCCGCTCCAGGGCGTCGGCGCCGTTGCGCGCCGTGCGCACCTCGAAGCCGCCGGCCTGCTGGAAGATCTCCCGGAGCTTGCGCCGCATCAGCGCCGAGTCGTCGACGATGAGCAGCTTGATGGGCGGCGCCAGTGGAGGCACGGGGGTCACGCCTCCTCCTTCAACTCCGCCACCGCCTCCTGCTCCTCGCCGCTGAGCAGGCGGTCCGGTTCGATCAACATGACCATCCGCCGCTCCTGGGCGATGTTGGCGACCCGGCGTACCAGTTGGGCCTGTTCGGAGGAGAGGGCGGGAGACGGCACGATGGCCGAGACCGGGATCTTCAGGACCTCGGCCACCGCGTCGACGATGAAGCCGGTCCGTCCGGTGTTCAGTTGCAGGACCACGATCCGCTGCGCATCGTCGCGGTCCGCGCCGGGCAGCCCCAGCCGGCGGCGCTGATCCACCACCGGCAGCACGATCCCGCGCAGGTTGATGACCCCTTCCACGAAGTCCGGAGCGTGGGGCACCCGCATCAGGGTGTCGGGGACGCGGACGATCTCTTTCACGGAGGCGATGGGCACGGCGTACTCCTCGCCCGCCAGTCGAAAGACTACGAATTGCTCGTAGGTATCGTTCATCTCAATCTCCTCTCCGCCCTGCGTCTCGGTGTCGGCGGCGCCGTCGGCGGCCGCGGCCTCCAATTGCGCCCGGCGGTCGTTCCGCTGGAACATCCGCTCCGGAGAGAGCACCGAGACGATGCGCCGGCCGTCGTCCAGCCGGCAGAGGGCGGAGATCTCACGCCGGCCGTCTTCCTCCTCCAAGAGCTCGGGGACCGGGTCGAGGACATCGGCGGGGACCCGGATGACCTCGTTGACCGAGTCCATCACCAGCCCCACGGCGCGGCCGCCGGTATCGTGGCGGTCGCCGTCCAAGGGGAGGACCACCACCCGCTGGCGTTCACGGGATTCGTCCGGTAGATCGAGCAGTCGCCGCATATTCACCAGCGGCACGATCCGCCGGCGCAGTGAGATCACGCCCTGGATGTAGCCCGGTGCGCGGGGCACTTGGCCGACCTCGTCGGGCATCGGGACGATCTCCCGCACCGCTTCGATGGGCAGCGCGCACTCCTGGCGGCCCACGGAGAAGCTGATCAACTGCTGCAACTCCACGTCGCTCCCCCCGCCCCGGCGACCGTCCGCCGAGGCGCCGTTCTCACCGCCGCCGGCCTCGCCCGAGGCGCCGTTCGCCGCCCAGTCGATGGCCAGTTCCTTGTCCACCACCCGCTCCAGGTCGATGATCTGCGTCAGCGCCCCCGACTCGTCCTCGATGACGCCGGCCAGGCTGTCGCTGTCGAGGCCGGCGCCGTTGCCGTCGGCGGCCCGGATGGCGTCGCTCGCTACCGCGGCGACGCGGTGGACCCGATCCACCAGGAAGCCCACTCGGCCGCTCAGCCGGGTGACCACCACCCGGCTGGCGTCGTCCGGCTCCCGCTCCGGGTAGCCGCACAGGGCGCGCAGGTCGACCACCGGCAGTACCCGGCCGCGCAGGTTGCAGACGCCGCACACCGCCGCCGGCGCCAACGGCAGCCGGTGGACCCGGGGCGGGCGCACGATCTCCTTGACCAGGGCCATCGGCAGGGCAAACGCCTTCCGGTCCAAGGCGAAGGTGACGAACTGCTGTGTACCGCCGGCGCTAGCCATCGTTCTGCAACTCGTCGGTGAGCGAGGCGATCTCCTCCACCGCGGCGGCCAACTCGCTGGTGCTTTGGTGCTGCTGGCGGGCCGCGGTGGCGGCCTGGGTGGTGGCCTGATCGGCCTCCTCGGCGGCGCTGGCGATCTGCTCCACGCCCTTCTTGGCCTCCACCACCCCCGAGGCGATCTCCTCGGACGCCTTGGCGATCTCTCGGCTGCGCCGCTTGTTCTCGTCCATCAGTTCGCCCACGGCGTGGAGGGCCTCCACCACATTGCGACTGTTGGCGGCCTCCTGGACCCAGCCGTCGGCGATGCGGCTGAGTACGTCGCGGGTGGAACTCACTTGGTCCTGGGCGCGGCCCACCACTTCCTGAATCCGCTCGGCGTTCTCGGCGGAGTCCTCGGCCAAACTGCGGATATCGGTGGCCACCACCTCGAACCCCTTGCCGTACTCACCGGCCCGGGCCGCCTCGATGCCGCCGCTCACCGCCAACATGCTGGTCTGGATATTGACGGTGTTGATGGCGTTCATGATCTTGTCGATGCGCCGGGTGACCAGTTCCAACTCGTAGACCCGGCGGCTGACGTCCTGGGCCGCCTTGACGCCGGCCTCGATCCGCCCCACCAGTTCGTCCACCGTCTTGCGGTTGTCGGTGACCAAGTCCGCCACCCGGTCGCCCTTCTGCATCAACTCTTCCGCTTGCTTGGCCGCCAGCGTGGCGCCGCTCTCCAGTTGGGTGTTGGCGGCGGCGGCGGCCCCGGCCGCCCGCGCCTGCTGCTGGGCGCCTCGGTTGATCTGCTCCACCGCGGTGGCCGTCTCCGAGGCGGCGCGGTGGATCTCCTCCACCGAGGCGGAGAACTGCTCGGTGCCGGCGGCCAACTGTTCGGCGGTCTTGTCGGCATCGGTGCGACCCTTCAACTCCTCCGCCAGGATGGAGAGGTCCTGGGCGACATCGCGGCACTCACTGAGGCCCTGGCTCTGCTGGGCCACCATCTTCACCGCCTCCTCGCACGCCGAGGACTGCTCCTCCGCCGCTCCGGCGATGGTCTGGACCTCGTGATCCACGCGCTCGGCGGCCTCCGCCGATTCTTTCACCGACTGGGCCACGGTACGGGCGGCGGCCAGCATGTCTTCCATCGCCTGGTCCACCTCGCCCAACTGGTCATTGACGGCGTCGGCCCGCGCCATGTCCTCCCGGCCCGCCTCGGCGGAGCGGTTGATCTCGCTGGAGAGGTTGTCCACCTCCTCGCGGATCTCTTTGACCAACTCCTGGATCGCCTCGGCGCTCTTCTGCGAGCGCTCCGCCAGGGTGCGCACCTCGTCGGCCACCACGGCGAAGCCCTGGCCGTGCTGGCCGGCGCTGGCCGCCTCGATCGCGGCGTTGAGGGCGAGCAGGTTGGTCTGGTCCGCGATGCGGGTGACCGCCTGGACGATGTCGCCCACCTCGGCGGCCCGCTGGGCCAGCACCTCGACCCCTTCCACGGCGGTGCCCTGGCGCTCGATGCCGGCGCGGATGCCCTGGATCATCTCCCGGACCATGGCGCCGGCGGCGGCCACCTTCTCCTGGACCTCCTGCATCTGGTCCCGGGCCTGGGCGGTGCTCTCCCGCTGCTGGCGTACGCCGGCCGCCACCTGGGCCACGGCGGCCTGGGTCTGCTGTGCCGCGCCGGCGGCCTGCTCCGCCCCCGAGGCGATCTGCTCCATGGCGCTGCTC
>SKYL01000185.1 GCA_007127935.1 Halorhodospira sp.
ACCAGCAGGAACTGGGTGAGGAACCGGTCCCGGAAATGGAATACCGCGGGGACCTCGTTGAAGGCGACCACATAGGCGGCGAGGCGGCCGCTGGTGTCCCGAATGGCGTGGAGACTGATCACGTAACCCTGATCATCGTGGATCAACGGCACCGCGAACGACTCACCACGGGACATGCGGGCTCCGAGTTCGGCCCGGGTACCCAGCACGGCCCCCAGGGCCATCGCCGTGGACGAGCCTTGGAAGTCACGAGTAATGCCGGAGATGGTCGGATGCTCCTGGACGAAATCGGGGTGGAGCGGAGAATCGATGAATTGCGGCTGTAGTTCGGGGATAACCTGATCCCGCGAGATCTCCCGCCGCACCAGGAAGGCGAATTCACCGGCCGGCACCAACTCCGTCAAGGCTTCATGAAGCTGATCAAAAGAGAGGGAGAGATCGACGCTGCCCACGTGCTCACTCCCATCGATCAGGGGAAAGACGTGGCGGAACGACGGATAGAGCCGGCCGCCCTCGAAGCCGGCCGCGGGCCGCAGCTCGGTGTTGGCGATGCGGATGGAGGGGCGCAGGTCCATCTGGGGGTCGCCGGCCAGTTCGGGGCGATGCATCCGCAGAAAGACCACGCCGTCGGGGTCGTGGAAGTAGAGTTGACGCGCCCCGCGCTGACGCATCTCTTCGAAGACCGGCCGCATCATACGGTAGAGTTCACCGCGCAGGCGGCGGCGGGCCTCTTCATCGGCCCCGGCGACTTGGCGGAGGATCGCCGTCACCTCGGGTTGCGCGATCTGGGCCTCGACCCGGGTGGCGACGTCGAGGCGGTACATATTCACCGTGGAGCGGTAGGCCACCTCCAAGGCGGCGGTGTACTGCTGCGCCACCAAGCGGGCCTGCTGTTCATACTGCCCATGGAGGAACCCGCCCACCGCCGCCAGCAGCAACAATGCGCCCGCAACCACCGCCCACTGGCCGCGGCTTGGAGGATGCTCCCCCCAACGGCGGCGCTTCACGGACGCCGCCCCTCCCCTGGAATCGGTTGGAGACCGCCCATGCGGCGAATGACATCGTATTCGGCGTCATCCACCGCCACCGCGCCGTAACGCGTGGGTTCGCCCCAGCCGGAATAGACCGCCGGCGGCGCCTCCCGCAGCAGCCGTCCGATCCACTCCCGCAGGTCTGCGGAGAGGGTCTCCCCGTTGGCGGCCAGCACGTGACCGGGCATGATGCGATCGGTCTCGGCCACCACATCGAGACCGAGCACCGCGTGGCGGTGGGCGATATCGTCCTTCATCCCCCCAAGATCGAACTCCCCCGCCACCACCGCCAACGCCACCGCATCGTGGCTCCCCAGATACCTAACATCCGCTTCCTCCAACCCCACCCCTTCGATTTCGCGCAACAGCGCGCCGGTACCGAGATAACCGCAGGTGGAAAGGGGCTGGGTCAGCGCCACCGTGGCACCCGCGCAGACCTCGGGGCGCGGACCGAGGCCGGCGGTGGCCACCAGCACACACCGGTAGTACGGATCGCCATGGGCCTCGTTGAACTGGACCAGGGGAATCGCCTCCGGGTAGTGATCGCGCAGCCGTACGTAGCCCAACGGCCCCAGGTAGGCCAAGTCGATCTTGCCGGCGGCGAAGGCATGGAGGATCTCGCCGTAACCCTCGAAGTAGACGTACTCGATCCGCCGCTCCAGGTGCCGCTCCAGGTACCCGGTCATCGGCAGGAACTGCCGCACAACCGCCTCGGCGCTCTCCCGCGGCAACGGAGCAAAGCGCAGCGGTTCCGCCGCGGGCAGCGATGGCGCGACCACCAACCCAGTTGCCACGAGCGCGGCAAATAGGCGCACACCGCACATCCTTACTGTTTCCATGTGCATCCTGTGATGTTGCCATGGGGCGGTGGAAACGACGAATAGATTCAAAAATGTGTAGCCGGTCATAAACCTCGCTGTATAACAGTGCAAAATCAAGGGATATGCGGTATCGTCCCGCAACCCCAATGATTACGGCGCTGCCCTCAAGCCCCCAGAGTCATGCAGAACTACAACCCCATTCCGGTAAAACGCGACCGGGTGCGCCCCGAGGACGTGGAGGTCGGTCGCCCGGTTCCGTTCGACATCGAGGACACCTACGGGCGGGTGCTGGTGGCCCGTGGCCAAGCGGTCAAAACGGACCAGCAGCGGCAGCGGCTGCTCCAGATCGGCCGCACCCCCTACCACACCGCCACCGCCCGCCGCAAATCCGGCGGCGTCACGGAACGGGGGAGTGGCGACGGGGCGGAGTTGAACCCGTTCTCGGAGATCTACCACCTCTCCATGTCCCTCCAGCAGGCGTTCAAGAACCTGGGCCAGGGCAACGGGCGGTTCCTGCAGCGCCTGGACAGCCTGCTCAGCCGCATCGGCGACTTGGTGGAGCGCGACCCCGACGCCGCCGTCGGCGCGGCCCATCTGGACGAGGAGTTTCCCTACAGCATTCGCCACCCGCTCCGCCAAGCGCTCCTGTGCGATATCGTCGGCCACTACCTGGAGATCAGCGACGACGAACGCAGGGCCGTGGTCTGCGCGGCACTGACGGCCAACATCGGCATGTTGGCGCTGGAGGCCGAACTGGAGAAGCAAGAGGGCGCCCTCACCGAGAAGCAGTCGGCCGCGTTGCGGCAGCACCCGCTACGGTCGGTGGAAGTGCTGCGCGCCGAGGAGGTGGACGACCCGGAGTGGCTGCGCATCGTCGCCGAGCACCACGAGCGGCTCGACGGCAGCGGTTACCCCAATGGGCTCAAGGAAGATCAGATCAGCCCCGGCGCCCGGTTGCTGGCCATCGCCGACACCTACATGGCCATGGTCTCCAACCGTTCCTACCGCCCCGCCAACGCGGTCCGCGATGCCCTGCTGGAACTGCTGGATCAGAGCGGCACCATCTACGACCGCAAGCTTCTGTCCAAACTGATCCAGACCATCGGCATCTATCCGGCCGGAAGCCTGGTCGCGCTGGATAGTAAAGAGAAAGGGGTGGTCATCCGGCGCGGACAGGAGAGCACCAAGCCGCTGGTGGCGGTGATCGTCAAACCCAACGGCGAGCGCACCGCACGGCCCTTGCTGCGGGACACCAGCCTCCGGGACAGCCCCGATGTGGAGACCCTGCTGCCCCCGTCAGCCATCCCCACCCGGCTCAACCTCGCCGCCCTATGGGGCTACGGGGGGACGCAGTAGCCCGGTTGGAGATTGCTTCGCTACGCTCGCAATGACGGGAGCGCTCGCAATGACGGCTGACTACCGGGTCACTCCGCTTCCCGCGGCTGCGGGGGGCCGAAGTAGCGCTTCACCAGATCGACCCAATCCTCGTAGTGGCCGAACATGCTGGCGGCGTGGATGCCGGGGAACGCGGACACGCCCGATTCGCCCGATTCGCCCGATTCGCCGAATCCACCGGGTTCGCCGGATGCATCGGCACCGGTCTCCGCGTCCGCCTCCAACCCCCCGCCATCAACCACCGCCACGGCGGCCCCGTTGACCGGCTCCCGCCGGAGGCGATCGCCCGCCTCGGAGCGGTCCATCGCGGCGATGCGGGTGTCGAGCCCCTCGATGGGCCGGCCGTCGATGCGCAACTCCTGGCCTGGGAAGATCGGCCGCGCCGGATCGAGGCCGTTGGCCGCCGCCAAGGCGTTCACACTCATCCCCGCTCGCTGGGCGATACGGGAGAGGCTGTCGCCGGAGCGGACGGTATAGTGCGTCTGACCGGGCACCGGTACCCCGTCGGCCACCGGCAGGCGGAGCGTCTGCCCGACCCGGATCAGGTGGGCATCGCGCAACCCGTTGATGGCCACCAATTCGCGGGCGGTCACCCCATAGCGAGAGGCGATGGCCGAGAGCGTGTCTCCCCGGGCGACGGTGTGATAGCGATCCGGGATCTGCGCGAAGTAACGGGCGCCGTTATCGAGCCGCGCCAGCAGCGCATGGGCGTCGGGCCGCCCGGGGCCGGCGGGGACCCGCAGGCGGTACCCCCGGGGGATCAGCTTGCTCCCCTCCCACACCGGCGGGCGAAGACCACGGTTCAACTCCCGCAGCGTCTCCCGATCCACCTCGAAGGTATCGAGGACGTCGTTGACGAAGGCGTAGAACGGCATCTCCACCGCTTGCGAAGGAATCGGCCGTGCGTACCGGATGGGCCCGAAGAAATCCTCGGCCCGGCTGCTGACATCGACGGCGGCAAGGAAGGCCGGATAGAAATTGCGCGAGGCGAAGCCCCACGCCCGGCCGTCGTAATCACGGATGATGTCGGCGATGTCGGTGGAGCCGGTGGCCGCCACCGCCCGCTGGATGCCCGCCACACCGTGGTTGTACGCCGAGAGCGCCAACGCCCAATCGCCGGTGACCGAGTAATTGTGCCGCAGCAGCCGAGCTGCGGCCTCGGTGGCCAGATACGGGTCCATCCGCTCGTCGACGATGTAGTCCACCTGCAGGAAACGGCGGCCGGTGCCGCGGGTGAACTGCCAGATCCCGGCGGCACCGGCACGGGAATAGGCATCGGGGTTGAATGATGACTCCACGTGAGGCAACGCCGCGATCTCCAGCGGCAACTCCATCTCCTCCAAAGTACGCATAATGTGGTAATTCCACATCCCCGAGCGGACCAGTCCGCGCTGGAAGCGGTCTGCCTGGCCCCGCTGGAAGCGGATATGCCCGGCCGCCCGGCGCAACGTTTCCGGATCGGCATTCAGACCCCACAGGTGCAGCACGCGCCGCTCGTCGGCGGTCAGCCCGCCCTGAGGGCCGGCGGCCAAGCGCTCCAGGATGCCGTTGTAGTACGCCCGGCGCTGGCGTACATGCGCGACTCGTTGGTTGTGGGTCGCGCCCTCGGGAAAGCGGATGGTCTCGTAGACGATCGAGAGATCGTAGCGATCATGCAGCAGGCCGCCCTGGGTGGTGACGTCGCCGTAGATCTGGGTCCAGAATTGGACGGCGGGCTCCAACTCGGCGGGACGGGGGAACGGACTGGAAGCGGCATTAAAGGAAACAAACAGTAGGAACCACGACAACACGGCAGCCAATGGACGCATGGTAGAGATCCCTGAAATCTTCTTCTGTCGAGACGCCCGGGCAGGATACACGCTACCCTTTCGCCTCCGCCACGGCTTTTCGGTGCGATAGCACACAGAGCAGACGAGGTACCGCCCCCGTGCGACCCACTCCGGACCTCCACCGGGCGCTCCGCGCCTGGTCCAAACCGGGCCTGAAGACGACCACCAGCCTGCAGCCCTCCAATGCGCTGATCAACGGCCTGCACGAAGAGGCCGTGGCCGCGTTGCGCGCCCGGCTGGCCCAGGCCCCGTCCCCGCCGGAGGAACGGCGCTACCGGCAACTACTGGACGAACTGGGCACCCTCGGCCCGGCGGCCCACGCGGCGCCACTGCAACAGGCGTGGGCCCGCACCATCACCGAGATCGCCCTGCCCCGCTTCTGGCGCCTCACCCTCCACGATCGCCCGGGCCAACTGGTGGCCGTGGGCTCACCGAGCATGCCCGGCGGCTTCTCGCCGATCTTCCAGGAGAGCCTACGCGCCCACCAACCGCTGCTGGGCGCCAAGGCGTGGCTGATGGCCCGCCTGTACGAGGACGCCTGCCGCCAAGCCCGCAACTCCGCCTGGCGGCCCGACGAGCGATGGGGACTGCAATACTGGAAAGACCGCGAGACCCTGGCCCTGGTGATCGTGACGCCGGAGACGTGGGCGGAGTATGGACCGAGCCCAAGCGTATCGCGTCCAAATGCGGGCGCTCAACGCGAAGTTCACGGTCAGTCGGTCCGACGCCCCCCCAGGCCGCAATAGACGAGGACAGTGGGGTAATCTGGAGCCAGGATTTGTGGAGACAACACGATGCAACACCTCGACCATGGGACCGAACTGGCCGCGCGGCAATTTCTGGCGCTGATCAACGGGCGTTACGATGTCGTCGGTGCCATCGTCTACGGCTCGCGCGCTCGCGGAACGCACCGCCCGGACAGCGATGCGGACGTAGCGGTCCTGCTGCGGGGCGTACCCCGGCGGCGCTTCCTGGAAGTCAAACTCGAAATGGTGGATATCGCCTACGACGTATTGCTCGATACCGGGATCATCATCTCGCCGCTCCCGATTTGGCTCGATCAGTGGGAGCATCCGGAGGAGTACTCGAACCCGGCGTTGTTGCACAACATCGCCAAAGAAGGGGTACGTCTATATTAGACCTGTGACCGTCTTTGCGGGCGTCGGCAATCGGCCTAATTTTGGCGACAACACGTGGAGCAAAGGAAGCCAACTGGCGAATCATCTGCGCCGGTCGCTGACGACGGAGTGGGATGCATTTTGCCGAAACGGCTGATTGGCCGGGACAGGATCGGCGTGACATGCCTCTGCCACCGATCCATCGTCACCCACACCGGCGCCGCGCTGCCGTGCCCGTACCTCCTTGATGATCCTCCAGCGCTCTTTCTCGCTGACCATCCCCCGGAAAGGGGAGTTTTGTCGTATATCCGACATCCGCTCACCGAACTCGCAGACCCGGCTCTCTAGCTCATCGCAGCTCTTGCAGCCATCGATTAGCTCGCGCCATTGCTAGGCGTAGCGGATGCGCCCGAGATCGCCGCTGGCAAGATCCCGTGAGATCGAATTCTCGACCTTGCTCCATAGCCCGGGGTCACGGCGCAGAACGCTGGTCACATGCCCGGCCGCAGGCCGGGTTCCGGCCCGTCCATGTCACCGGACATCGCCTCCGGGTGACAGTCTGCGAGAAAGACCATCATCTCGCTCGCATCCGCGCTCTGGTAAAAACGCACCATCTTCTCGTTGAACTCCCGGGCCCTCCCGGCCGGCACACTGATGGCGTCGATGCCGTGCGACATGAGCACGCCGTTCATCATGTGTCGCGAAGTGCGTTTATTCCCGTCGAAGAAAAACTGCTGCCTGGCCCCGAACAGAAAAAACGCAGCCGCTCTCTCGAAAGGCGGGCACTCGGCGCTGAGCGCCGCCACCCCCTCCCGGAAGATGCGATTCAACCGCGAGGCACCGGGCTCGGTCGCATACGGCATGTACTGCCCATGCTCGCCGAGATGCACCCCCGGCGTATAGGAGCGCTCTCGGCCCTCCCCGCGAAAAACACCCCACTCCAGGGATTCGTTGCGGGCGATCAGGCCGTTGAGTTCCGTAAAGACCTCCTTGGTCAGCGCGAATCGCCCGCCCTTGACCCGGGCAAGAAGACACTTGGAACTCTCGATGAGGTTCAAGATCTGCTCCTGGTCCGAGAGCTTGTGCCCACCAACCGTCACCCCATCCATCAAGGTCTGGACCTCGGGGAAGGTGAACGGATTACCCTCAAGAACCCCGGCCTCCCAGACGAACTGCGGCAACGACTTGTGAAACCGAAAACACGCCCGCTCCACGGAGTGAACCGGAACCGCCTCCGGCACCCTGTCGCGCTCCCAATGAAAACCGAGTGCATCAAAGAGTTTCACCGTGGACTCCCATTCGCGGTCAGCACCAAGGCAGTCCCCGCCAGCCCCTCACTCCCGCTTCTCAGCACAGCACGGATGCGACACCGCCTCGCGGCGCAGCATCGTGTAGCCGCCCTTGCCGTCATCGTAGACCACCACCGCCGGGGCGGCGCCGCCGTCACGCGGCTCCAGGGCGTACGCCATCACGCCATCATCACAACCGATGGGCACCATCCACACCCCGGGGCTGACCTCCCGCGACAGCGCCTCCCGGTCCTCGCACATCGCACCTCCCGTCCCGGCGGGCGCCGCGCAACCGCCGACCGCCATCAGCGCCACGGCCACCGCCGCGCGGCACCGCCCCAACACCGCCACCTTAGTACCGCAGCGCAAGACCCACCCCCACCGCCGTCTGCGACGGCTGGTC
>SKYL01000009.1 GCA_007127935.1 Halorhodospira sp.
AGGGGCGCGGAGCGGACCCGCAGATCGACCACCGGCTCGCCACCGATGGTCCGGGGGTTCAACGCCTCGATATCGGCCCCCATCCGGCGCAGGATCTCCACTACCCCGGTCCGCGTCGGGTTCCACCCCACATGCCGGAGCAGCAGATCGGAGCCCTCGGCCAGGGAGGCCCCCACCAAGAAGAAGGCCGCCGACGAAATATCCGCCGGGACGTCGACGGCGCACCCTTGCAGCCGGGCGCCGCCGGTCACGCAGACGCGGTCGCCGTCCCCCGCCACTGGGCAGCCGAAGGCGGCCAACATCCGCTCGGTGTGATCGCGGGTGGGCGCCGGCTCGGTGACGCAGGTCCGTCCCTCGGCGCGCAACCCGGCCAGCAGCACCGCTGACTTGACCTGGGCGCTGGGCACCGGCAGATCGTAGTCGATGCCGCGGAGCCGCGCCCCGCCGCGGATGCGCAACGGGGCGGTCCCCTCCGGGCTCGTCTCGATGACCGCCCCCATGGTGGAGAGCGGCTCGGTAATCCGCCGCATGGGCCGGCGGGAGAGGGAGGCGTCGCCCACCAACTCGATATCGAACGGCAGGCCGGAGAGCAGACCGGCCAGCAAGCGCATGGAGGTGCCGGAGTTGCCGAGGTCCAACGGACCGGCGGGCGCCGTCAGACCATCCGGCCCGACACCGGCGATGGTCAATGCACCATCCGACGGGCCCTCCATGGGAACCCCTAGGGCACGGAAGGCGGCCACCGTGGCCAGGACGTCCTCGCCCTCCAGCAAGCCGGTGACCCGGGTCTCCCCCTCGGCCACCGCCCCCAGCATCACCGCCCGGTGGGAGATCGACTTGTCACCGGGCACCCGCAGTTCACCACGGAGCGTACCGCCCGGAGCGGCCCGGAAACGCAGTCCCGTGGATGCCGTCACGACGCCCTCCGCCCTTCCAACAACTCCAGAAAGCGTTCCCGTTCATGGCGGGCCCGGTGGAAGATCTCTTCCAACCCGGCGGCGTCCGCCGCCTCCAGGCGCTGGATCACCTCTTCCAGTTCCGAGAGGTAGCGGCGCAGCGCCGCGCTCAGCGGACCACGGTTGGCCATGCAGATGTCCCTCCACATGGCCGGATCGGACGATGCGATGCGGGTGAAGTCGCGGAAGCCGCCGGCGGCGAACTCGAAGATCTCCTGCCGGTCGTCCCAACGCGACAGCGCGTCGACCAAGGCGTAGGCAAGGACGTGGGGCAGATGGGAGGTGGCGGCGAGGACATCGTCGTGGTGGGCGGCATCCATGGTCACCACCCCGGCCCCGGCGGCCTCCCACATCGCCCGCACCCGCGCCACCGCCGCGGGGTCGGTAACCGCCGCCGGCGTCAAGATCACCCGCCGACCTTGGTAGAGTTCGGGGAACGCCGCCTCCGGACCGCTGCGCTCGGTCCCGGCGATGGGGTGCCCCGGCACGAACCACGGCGGAACGGCGCCGAAGGCCGCCTCGGCATCGGCGATCACCGCCGCCTTGGCGCTGCCGGCGTCGGTGACCACCGTCTCCGGCCCCACCGCTCCGGCCATGGCCTCGAAGACACCGCCCATGGCGCCCAACGGCACGCAGACCACCACCACATCGGCGGCGGCGGCGGCCTCGGCGATGGTCATGGTGGTGTCGATGATCCCCAGCTCCCGGGCGCGCTCCAAGGTGGCGGCCCGGCGGCCGCAGCCGATGACCTCCTCCACCGCTCCGGCGCGGCGCAGCGCCAGCGCCAACGAACCGCCGATGAGACCGACACCAATGACGGCCAGCCTGCGGATGGCAACGCTCATGCCGCCCTCGTCCGTTGCCGCTCCAGCGCGGTGATGAAACGGCGGTTCTCCGCCGCCGTGCCGACGGTGACGCGGATGGCGCCGGGCAGGCCGTAATTGTCCACCGGGCGGACGATGACGCCGGCGCGCAGCAGCCCCTCATTGACCTCGGCGGAGGCGTCGCCCATTTGGAAGGTCAGGAAGTTTCCCGCCGACGGCAGCACCGCCAGCCCCATGCGCTCCAACTCGCCGCGCAACCACGCCCGCTGCTCCCGGTTCAACGCCACCGATCGCGCCACGTGGTCCCGGTCGCCCAGGGCCGCCAGCGCCGCGGCTTGGGCCGGGGCGGAGCAATTGAACGGCTGGCGGACCCGGTTCAGCAGATCGGCCACCCCGGGGTGGGAGAGCGCGTAGCCCACCCGCGCTCCGCCAAGGCCGTGGACTTTGGAGAAGGAGCGGGTCACCACCAGATTGGGGTAGCGGTCGAGCCAGCGCGAGGCGTCGGGGAAGCCGTCCTCCTCCGCCGCGTACTCGAAGTACGCCTCGTCGACCACGGCGATCACTTCCGGCGGCACCCGGTCGAGGAAGGCGCCCAGCGCATCCTCGTCGACCCAGGTGCCGGTGGGATTATTCGGGTTGGCGACGAAGACCACCCGGGTGTCGCCATCCAGCGCCGCCGCCATCGCCTCCAGATCGTGGCCGTGGGGCTGGGCCGTCTCCGGCCCCAACGCCGGAACGACACGGGCCGTGGCCCCGGCGGCACAAGTGACGATGGGGTAGACAGCGAAGGCGTGGGCCGAAAAGACGGAGACGCGGCCCGGCCCCAGAAACGCCAGGGCCACCAGGGCGAGGACATCGTTGGAGCCGTTCCCCAGCGTGATCCGCTCCGGCGCCACCCCGTGGTGGGCGGCGAGGGCCGCCTTCAACTCGAAACCGTTGCCGTCGGGGTAGCGGTGCAGATCGCCGGCCGACCGCTGCACCGCCTCCACGGCCGCCGGCGACGGCCCCAGCGGGTTCTCGTTGGAGGCGAGTTTGATGATGTCGTCCACGCCGTACTCCCGGCGCAGTTCGGCCATGGGCTTGCCCGGCTCGTAGGGGGCGAGGCCCCGGACCCCGGGGACCGCCAGCTCGGTAAAGTCGATGGGTTGCGAGGCCATGGCTACACCGCCCGTGGATAGGAGCCGAGGACCCGGAAAAGGGTGGCGCGCCCCTCCATCTCGATCAGGGCGGTCGCCACTGTCTCGTCCTCGGTGTGGCCCAGCAGGTCGATGAAGAAGACGTACTCCCACACCCCGCTGCGCCGGGCCGGACGCGACTCGATGCGGGTCATATTGACGTTGTGGCGGGCCAGCGGCTCCAGCAACTGGAAGAGCAGACCGGAGCGGTTGGAGGCCGCCACCACCAGCGACGTCTTGTCGCCGCCGCTGGGGGGCGGCGACTGCCGGCCCAGCACCAGAAAGCGGGTGGTATTGCCCGGATGGTCCTCGATACCGGCGTGGCGGACCGGCAACCCGTAGAGTTCCGCTGCCGCCTCGCTGGCCACCGCCGCAGATATGGGCTCTTCGGCGGCGCGCCGGGCGGCCTCGGCGGTGCTCTCCACCGGGACCCGCTCGGCGTGGGGCAGGTGGGTGTCGAGCCACGCCCGGCACTGGGATAGCCCCTGCTGATGGGAGTAGACCCGGGTGACGGCGTCGAGGCGCTCGGCGTGGGTGGCCAGCGTGTGGCGGATGCGCAGTTCCACCTCGCCGACGATGGCCAGGTCGGAGTCGAGAAAACGGTCCACAGTGTGGCTCACCACGCCCTCGGTGGAGTTCTCCACCGGCACCACGCCGTAGTGGGCGCCCCCCGACTCCACCTCACGAAAGACCCCGCCGATGGTGGCCTGGGCCGAGGCCCCCGCGCCGTGGCCAAAATGCTTGATGGCGGCCTCTTCGGTGAAGGTGCCGCGTGGCCCGAGGAAGGCCACCGTCAACGGCTGCTGCAACGCCCGGCAGGCCGACATCACCTCACGGAAAAAGGTGATCACCTGCTCGCGCTTCAGCGGCCCGGGGTTGGCGTCGGCCAGACGCCGCAGGATCTCCGCCTCGCGCTCCGGGCGGTAGACATCCGCCGCCTCGCCCATGGCGGCCTTGACCCGGGCCACCTCCTCCGCCAGACCGGCCCGCTGACTGAAGAGGCTCAGCAGTTGGTCGTCAATGGCATCGATCCGCTCCCGCAGAGCGGACAAATCGTCGGCACCGTCTCCAGCCATCGCACCCGTACTCAGTGGAGCAACCGAACCTTCAGTACCCCTTCGATGGCGGAGAGCTGCTCCACCACCGCATCGGGCACCACCCCTTCCACGTCGACCACCGTATAGGCGATCTCCCCCTGGGACTTGTTATACATGTCGTCGATATTGAGACCGGCGTCGGCCAGGGCGCTGGAGATCTGGCCCAGCATATTGGGGACATTGGCGTTGACGACGCAGATCCGGTCCCCCTTGTCGCCCCGTGGCAGACTCACCTCGGGGAAGTTCACCGAGTTGTGCACGTTGCCGGTCTCCAGGTAGTCGCGAATCTGCCGCGCCACCATGACGGCGCAGTTGTCCTGGGCCTCCACGGTGGAGGCGCCCAAGTGGGGCAACGCCACCGCCTTGGGGTGGTTCTTCACCGCATTGCTGGGGAAGTCGCAGATATAGGTGTGCAACTTGCCCTCGTCCAGGGCCGCCAGCACGTCCGCCTCGTTGACCACCTCGGAGCGGGAGAAGTTGAGCAGGGTCGCCCCCGGCTTCGCCTGCTGGAGGCGGGAGGCGTCGACCATCTCCCGGGTGGCGTCCACCAGCGGGACGTGGATGGTGATCATGTCGGAGCGGGACATCAGGTCGCCGACGCTGCGCGCCGCCTCGACTCCGGCGTCGAGCTGCCACGCGTTGTCCACGGTGATCTGCGGGTCGTAGCCCACCACCCGCATCCCCAACGCCTTGGCGGCGTTGGCCACCAGCACGCCGATGGCGCCGAGTCCGACGACGCCCAGGGTGCGGCCCGGCAACTCGAAACCGACAAACTGCTTCTTGCACGCCTCGGTGGCCTTGTGGATCTCCTCGTCGCTGCCGGTCATCCCCTGGACGTGGGCCCAGGCGGGACAGATGTTGCGCGCCGAGAGAAAGAGCCCCGCCAGCACCAGTTCCTTGACCGCGTTGGCGTTGGCGCCGGGCGCGTTGAAGACCGGAATCCCGCGGCGGGTCAGTTCGGCCACCGGCACGTTGTTGACCCCCGCCCCGGCCCGCCCCACGGCGAGGACCGTCTCCGGGATCGGCTCGCTGTGGAGGTTCGCCGAACGCAACAGGATGGCGTCAGGGTGCTGGATGTCGGAGGAGGTCTCGTAGCTCTCCCGCGGCAACTGCTCCAGACCCTTGACGGAAATATTGTTGTAAAGCAGGACTCTCCACATGGCTTAACCGTGGCTCCTCTCAAACTCGGCCATGAACTCGATCAGGCGATCCACCCCCGCTTCGGGCATTGCATTGTAGATGGAGGCGCGCATGCCGCCCACCGAGCGGTGGCCTTTCAGGGTGGTCAACCCGGCGGCGGTGGCCTGCTCCAGGAAGGTCTGATCAAGGTTCGGATCGGCCAGGGTGAATGGGACATTCATCCACGAACGGCACTGCGGGTCCACCGGGTTGGCGTAGAAGTCCGACTGATCGATGGCGCGGTAGAGCTTCTGCGCCTTGCGCTCGTTGACCCGGGCCATCTCCGCCAGACCGCCGCCCTCCTTGAGCCACTGGAAGACCAGCCCGGCCATGTAGAGCGCGTAGGTGGGCGGCGTGTTGAGCATGGAGTCGGCCTCGGCCTGGCGGCCGTAGTCCCAGATCGACGGGGTCTGCGGCCAGGCGTCGCCGATCAGGTCGTCGCGGACGATGACCAGCGCCAACCCCGACGGGCCGATGTTCTTCTGCGCCCCGGCGTAGATCACCCCGAAACGGCTCACATCGATCGGCCGCGAGAGGATGTTGGACGACATGTCCGCCACCAGCGGCACGTCACCGGTCTCCGGCACCCATTGGAACTCCAACCCGCTGATGGTCTCGTTGGGGGTGTAGTGGACGTAGGCCGCATCCTCCGACAGCCGCCACTCGGATTGGGGCGGGATGGTCATACCCCCGGCCTCTTCGTTGGTGGCGGCCACGCGGGCCTCACCGTACCTCTTCGCCTCGCCGACGGCCTTCTTCGACCACGCGCCGGTGACCACGTAGTCGGCCCCGGCGCGACCGCGCAGCAGGTTCATCGGCACCGCCGCGAACTGGCCGGTGGCGCCGCCCTGGAGGAAGAGCACCTTATAATTATCGGGCACGGCCAGCAGTTCGCGCAGATCGGCCTCGGCCTGTTCGGCCACCGAGACGAACGCCTTGCCCCGATGGCTCATCTCCATGATCGACATCCCGGAGCCGTGCCAATCGACCATCTCGTCGGCGGCCCGGCGCAACACCGCCTCGGGCAGCATCGCCGGACCGGCGCTGAAGTTGTAGACCCGCGTCATTCGGTCGCTTCCTCCTCGTCATCGTCATCGGCCGCGTCGCCCAGCGCCTCGATGCGCTCCACCCCCACCAGGCGTTCGTTCTCATCGAGGCTGATCAGCTTGACGCCCTGGGTATTGCGTCCCACCCGCGAAACGTCGGCCGCCGGGGTGCGCACCAGCGTCCCGTTGCGGGTGATCAACATGATCTCGTCGTCCTCGGCCACCTGCACGGCGCCCACCACGTTGCCGTTGCGCGCACCGGTGCGAATGGAGATCACCCCTTGGCCACCCCGCCCCCGGCGCGGGTAGTCGTCCACCGGAGTGCGCTTGCCGTAACCGTGTTCGGTGGCCGAGAGGATATCGCCCTCGCCGAGGATCAGCAGGGCGATCACCCGCTGCCCCGGCGCCAACCGGACGCCGCGCACGCCGCCGGCGGTCCGTCCCATGGGGCGGACCTCGCCCTCGTGGAAACGCATCGCCTTGCCGGCATCGGAGATCAGCATCACTTCGCGGTCGCCGTCGGTGATCTCGGCGTCCACCAGGGTGTCGTCGCCGCGCAGGTCCACCGCGATGATGCCGCTGGCCCGCGGCCGCGAGAAGTGAGAGAGCGGGGTCTTCTTCACGGTACCGCTGCGGGTGGCCATGAAGACGAAGTGGTCGTCGTCGAACTCCCGCACCGGCACCACGGCGTTGATCCGCTCCCCCGGCTCCAACGGCAGCAGATTCACAATGGGCCGCCCGCGGGAGGCCCGGCCGCCCTGGGGCAGTTCGTAGACCTTGCGCCAGTAGCACTTGCCGGCGCTGGAGAAGCACAGCAGGGTATCGTGGGTATTGGCGATGAAGAGCTTGTCGATGAAATCCTCTTCCTTCATCGACGTGGCGCTCTTGCCCCGCCCGCCGCGCCGCTGGGCGCGGTAGCCGGCCAGCGGCTGCGCCTTGGCGTAGCCCTGGTGGGAGAGGGTCACCACCATGTCTTCCTCGGTGATCAGATCCTCCAGCGAGAGCTCCGCCGTATCCTCCCGGATCTCGGTGCGGCGCTCGTCGCCATAGGTATCGCGGACCTCCTCCAACTCCTGGCGAATGACTTCCATCAGGCGGTGCCCGCTGTCAAGGATCTCGATCAGCCCGGCGATGCGCTCCAGCAATTCGCCGTACTCGTGGACGATCTTCTCCTGCTCCATGCCGGTGAGGCGGTGGAGGCGCAGATCGAGGATCGCCTGGGCTTGGTCCTCGGAGAGGCGGTAGCCGCCACCCTCGGTGACCCCCAGCCCCGGCTCCAGCCCATCGGGCCGCGAGGCGTCGGCGCCGGCGCGCTCCAACATCTCCAACACCACGCCGGAACGCCACTCCCGCGCCACCAACGCCCGCTTCGCCTCGGCCGGGCCGGACGACCCCTTGATCAGGGCAATGACCTCGTCGATGTTGGCCAGCGCCACCGCCAGCCCTTCGAGGACGTGGGCGCGCTCGCGCGCCTTGCGCAGCAGGTAGATGGTCCGGCGCGTCACTACCTCGCGCCGGTGGCGCAGGA
>SKYL01000272.1 GCA_007127935.1 Halorhodospira sp.
AACCCCCGGCGGAAGGAAAAGTAGGCCAGCACCATGGCGACGAAGGAGAAGATCGCCCACGCGTTGAGCCCCCAGTGGAAGAACGACAGCCGCATGGCCACCGCGGCCGCCTCCGGCGTCATGCCCTCCAACACGAAGGGGTTGGACTGAAACTGCATGATCGGCTGGGCCACCGCCCAGAAGATGATGCCGATGCCGGTCCCGGCGGCAAAGAGCATGGTGATCCACGAAAAGAACGTGAACTCCGGCAACTCACAGTCCTCGCCGAGCCGGACATTCTTGTACCGGCCCACGCCGAGCCAGATCATGAAGAGCAGCATGAACGCCACCAGCACGGCGTAGTACCACTCCAGCATGGGATTGAGGACGCCGCGCACCGTCTCCAGAGCGTCGGCGCTGGTCTCGGAGAAGACGGTGCCGGCGAAGAGCGCCGCCACCATGA
Organism: Halorhodospira sp.; assembly: GCA_007127935.1. Taxonomy (GTDB): domain Bacteria; phylum Pseudomonadota; class Gammaproteobacteria; order Nitrococcales; family Halorhodospiraceae; genus SKYL01. The sequence goes on from SKYL01000272.1 coordinate 443, forward strand.
CCACGATAGAGATCACCGTGACCCGCGGGACCATCCCTTTCAGGGGTCCGGAAGTCGCTTGATTGAGCATGTCACACTCGGCTTATCTTGTTGAAAAGACACGATCCAAGAGGGGTCTATCCCTCCTCATCGCGAGCAACTTCGTCATTGCGCACCGACCCGTCATTGCGAGCGTAGCGAAGCAATCTCCGTGGGTTGACGCTTACGTGCAAGAGATTGCTTCGTCGCTCCGCTCCTCGCAATGACGGTATATCTCGGCTGATGGCGCATCCGGCAATTGTTTAGCGAAAGATGGGCGGCGGAATCGGCCCGTCGATGATGATCCCGGTGCGCCGATCCGGCGTCCGTTCCACCTCCTCGAAATCACTGAGGATGATATCGACCCGCCGATTCTGCGCCCGGCTCGCCTGGGTGTCGTTGGGAACGATGGGCCGGGTATCGGCGTGCCCCTGGGCGACCATGCGATTGCGATCGACACCGATGCCCTTGAGCACATGGACCACCTCCGAGGCACGGGCCACGGAGAGTTCCCAGTTGGAGCGGAACTCGGCGGTGACGATGGGGACGTCGTCGGTGTGGCCGGCCACGCGGATCAGCCCGGGGTAGTCCCCCAGGACGGCCCCGACGCGCTGCAGGACCGGCAGAAAATCTTCATTGAGCGCCGCCGAACCGGACGGGAAGCTGGCCTTCTCCTCGAAGCGGATCACAACCTGCCCGTTGACCTCGGAGACCTTCAGGAGGCCGCGGCCGATCTCCTCCCCCAGTTCTTCCTCCAAATCCTCCAGCAACAACTGCTGGAGCGGAAGCCCATGCGCGAAGAACGGCAGCGGCGGCGCGCCCTCGTTGATCTCGGTGGTCTCCCAAGGCGACGTCGGCGCCTGCTCGATGATCCCCGGCCCCAGCGCATGGCGGATGGAGAGGGTGGCCGCCTGGAACCGCACCACTTCGATCACGGACATGGAGTAAAGCATGACAAAGAACACCACCAGCAGCGCCATCAAGTCGGCGAAGGTGATCAACCAGCGGGGCGATCCTCCTTGCCCGTCGGCGGCCGCCTTGCGGGGGGCGATCATCCGCCCTCTTCCTCCTCGGCGGTGCGGCGGTAGGCATCGCGCTGTTGCTCGTACTCCAGAAACCGGTCACGGGCGGCGTTGGGCAGGTACCCCAGCAGCAGATCCTCGATGAGGCGCGGATTATGTCCTTCCCGAATCCCTTGAAGCCCCTCGATGATGAGGCTTTTGACCAGCCGCTCCCGCTTCCCGCGGATCTCCAGCGCATCGGCGATGGGCAGCGCCACCAGGTGGGCGAAGAGGGCGCCGTAGAGCGTGGTCAGCAGCGCCGTGGCCATGCCGGGGCCGATGGCGTGGGGGTCGTCGAGTGCGCCGAGCATATGAACCAAGCCGACCAGGGTGCCGATCATCCCGAAGGCCGGCGCCGCCTCCCCGATGGAGCGGAAGAACCGCTGCCCCGTCTCGTGGCGCTCGACGGAGATGTGGAGGTCCTCCTCCATGATCTTGCGCGCCAATTCATCGTCCACGCCGTCGGCGCAGAGTTGCACACCCTTACGCAGGAAACGGCTCGGCACCTCCTGGCGGTCCAGCGCCAGCAGCCCGTCCACGCGGGCCACCCGGGCCAGGTCCTTGATAACGGGGATGAACGCCTCGGCGGACCACTGCTCCTGGACGAAGGCGTTACGGGCCACGCCCAGCGAATTGACCAGTTCTCGGTAGGAGAACTTGACCAGCGTCGCCGCCAGCGTACCGCCGACGACGATCAGTACGGCGGGCAGGTAAAGGAACTGGCGGGGGTCGGAACCGACGGCGATGGCAGTGAAGATAATCGCTGCGCCGGCCAGCAGGCCGGTCAATGTGGCTTTGTCCAACAAGATCTCTCCCAGCCGGGTCTGCCTCCGGCTGTGTCTACCGGCCCCCGGGGGGCGCCGACGAGTAACCAAAACAAAACTAGTGGAATTCTATCGTGCTAGCCTGATAACTCCAATGGAGTATCCCCAATAGACACTGGAGGAACCACCCGTGCGGAAAATCCTGGTCGCCACCGACCTGTCGCCCCGTGCGGACCGCGCCGGGCACCGTGCCGTACGGCTGGCCCGGGAGGCTGGCGCCTCGCTGCGCACGCTCCACGTCATCGACGCCGACCCCCGGGACCCGGACCTCGAGCGCTTGCTCCAGTTGCCGGTGGAAGAGATCCCGGAGGCGTTGATGCGAACGAGTGACCAACGTCTCGAAGAGCGGCTCCGGCAGTGGGGCGCCGACCGGCTTCCCGAACACTCGATACGCTGCGCCTTTGGGCCCGTCCATTCCACCATCGTCGATGAGGCCGTCTCCTGGGGGGCGGAATTGATCGTGGTGGGCGACCACGGCCACCACTTCCTACGTGATCTCTTTATCGGCACCACGGCGGAGGGCGTGATCCACACCGCGCCGCAGCCAGTGCTGGTGGTCAAGGCCGACCTGCACCGGGCATACCGGCGGGTCTTGCTCCCCATCGACTTCTCGGACCGCTCCCGGGCCGCGGTGGGTCTGGCGAGGCGCCTCGCCCCGGGCGCCCGCCTGGAGGTCTTGCACGTGGTCGACGGCGGCACGCTGGACAAGGTACACCGCAGCGGCGCCGGAGATGCGGATCGGTTGGAGCACGCCAAGGAGGCCGGCCGGGCGGCCCGCGAGGCGGAGTTGGAGCCGTTCGTCGCGGCCCTGGCGGCGGAGACCGGCGGCGAGGTCCGGGGCCGGGTGCGTGCCGGCCACCCCCCGCTGGTGATCTGCGATCACGCCGAACAGATCGAGGCCGACCTGATCGTCATGGGGACCCGCGGCCTCTCCCACTGGCCGGGCGTCCTGGCTGGCGGCGTCGCCCGGCGCGTCCTCTACAACGCACGGTGCGATGTCGCGCTGGATCGAGCGCACGGAGAAGATGAAGGCGAGGGCGCGTGACCCTGGGATCGATCACCCGCCGTAGCGGGCGCGGTAGGCGCGGATCGCCTCCACCGTCTCACCTTGCCCGCCGCGGCCGGCCAGGTAGGCCTCCAAGTCGTCGAGGGTAATCACCGGGATCACCGGGACGTCCAGCACGGTCTCCAACTCGCGCACCGCCGAGACCTCGCCCCGCCCCCGCTCCTGGCGGTCGAGGGCGATGGCCACCGCCGTCACCCGGCCCCCCTCGCTGCGGATCAACTCGGCGGCTTCGCGGATGGAGATGCCGGAGGAGACCACATCGTCCACCACCACCACCCGGCGCCCCGCCAGCGGCGCACCCACCACCCGGCCGCCCTCGGCGTGGTCCTTGACCTCCTTGCGGTCGAAGGCGTAGCCGACATCGCGCCTGTGCGTCTCGGCCAGCGCGATGGTCACCGTGGCGGCCAGGGGAATCCCCTTGTAGGCGGGACCGAAGACGAGGTCGAACTCGCCGCCCCAGCGGGCCAACGACTCGGCGTAGTAACGTCCCAGGCGCGCCAGCGCCGCCCCGGTATTGAACAGCCCGGTGTTGAAGAAGTACGGGCTGACCCGCCCCGACTTCAGCGTGAACTCACCAAATCGCAACACCTCGCGCTCGATCGCGAACTCGATGAACGCTCTCTGGTAGTCGGAAATGGAAGGCATACCAAAATCGTCTCTTGTCACTTGAACCTTCCCACTCGATCCTCTTACCCCGTATTCCTCATCCCCGCCGCGATGCCGTTGATGACCACTTGCAGGGCGCGGCGCAGGGCGTCGTCCTCGCACAGACGGGAGCGGCGGAGCAACTCCACCTGGAGCAGGTTGAGCGGATCGACGTACGGGTTGCGCACATCGACGGCGCGGCGCACCACCGGGAAGTCGGCCAACGGCGCCTCGTGGCCGGTGATCGCCAACACCGCCTCCAATGTCTGCTGGAAACGCTCCGCCAACTCCGTACCGATGGGTCGCAACTCCTTCGGGACCAAGGCCCGTTCATAGAGCCGCGTGACACCGGGATCACCCTTGGCCAGGACCATCTCCACCATATCGAGCAGGGCCTCGAAGAACGGCCAGCGTAGGAACATCTCGTGCAACTCGTCGGTCAACCCGCCGTCGATGGCCTCCCGCAGCGCATCGCCGACACCGAGCCACGCCGGGAGCATCATCCGGGTCTGGGTCCAGGCGAAGACCCAGGGGATGGCGCGCAGGCTCTCCACCGTCATGTCCTGGGGCGACCGCTTGGCCGGACGGCTGCCGATGGTGAGATGGGAGATCTCCTCGATGGGGGTGGCGGCGCGGAAGTACTCCATGAACTCCGGACGGTCCCTGACAGTGCCGCGGTAAGCGGCCATGGCCGCGGCGTCGAGATGGTCCATCACCTCCCGCCAGCGGGGACGCGGCGGGCGCGGCGGCTCCAGCGTCGCCTGGAGGACAGCGCTGGTGTACAACTCCAGGTTGCGCAGGGCGATGCCCGGCATGCCAAACTTGGCTTGGATCACCTCGCCCTGCTCGGTCACCCGGAGGGTCCCGTCCACCGACCCGGGGGGCTGGGCGAGGATCGCCGAGTGGGTGGGGCCGCCGCCCCGGCCGATGCTGCCGCCCCGGCCGTGGAAGAGCGTCACCCGGACGCCGTGGCGCTTGGCCACCTCCACCAGCCGCTCCTGGGCCTGGAAGAGGGTCCAGGCGGAGGTCAACAGGCCGGCGTCCTTGGCCGAATCGGAGTAGCCGATCATGATCTCCTGGTGGCCGCCGACCCTCCGGCGGTACCAGTCGCAGGAGAGCAGGGTGTCCATGGCCTCGTCCGCCCCGGCCAGCGTATCCCTGGTCTCGAACAGCGGCACCACCCGCATCGGGTGCTTCACGCCGCACGCCTTCTGGAGCAACTCCACCGCCAACACGTCCGATGGCACGGCGGCGTGGGAGATGATGTAGGCGCCCAACGACTCGGGGCCGACCTCGTTGATCACCCGGAAGGTGTCCAGCACCTCTTCGATCTCGGAGTCGGCCGCGAACGCCTCGGGGATCAATGGGCGCGGATTGGCCAACTCCTCGCGCAGCCAACGCTGGCGGGCCGGCTCGTCCCACTCGGCGTAACCGCCGAGGCCGAGGCCGCGGGTGATCGCATCCAGGGTCCGGGTGTGGAGGTCGGCGTGCTGGCGGATGTCCATCGGCATCAGGGTGAGGCCGAAGCAACTGACCCGGCGGAGGGTGTCGAGCAGATCGCCGTCGGCCACGACACCGGCACCGGCCCGGTGGAGTGAGTGGTAGCACTTGAGGAGCGGGCCGCGCAGGTCCTCCACGTCGAGGAGGACCTCCCCCTCCGGCGGCCGCGCCCCTTGCAGTTGCGCCTCCACCCAGCGCTGGGTCTGGCGCAGCCGGGCGCGCAGCCGCTTGAGTACCACGCGGTACGGCTCCCAGGCGTCGCCGCCGACCTCTTCCCGCAACTCATCGTCACAGACCTGCAACGACAGCGACGAGATCAGGCGCTGGATGTCCCGCTCGTAGAGGAAGACCGCCTCCCACCGGGCGAGCAGCGCCACCTCACGGGTCACGCGGTGGGTCACGTACGGGTTGCCGTCCCGGTCGCCACCCATCCAGGTGCCGAAGGTAATGGGGGCGACGTCCAACGGCAGGTGTTGCCCGGTGTACTTCTGCAGCGCCTTGTCGAGGCTCCGCAGATAGGCCGGCACCGCGTCCCACAGCGTCTGTTCCACCACCGCCAACCCCCAACGCGCCTCGTCCTGGGGCGTGGGCCGGCGGCGGCGGATCTCGTCGGAGTGCCAGGCGGCGGTGATCTCCCGCTTCAGCGCCAACCCCGTCTCTTCGTCCTCATCCGGGGTCAGATCGTAGCGGTCCCGCTCGTCCAGCAGCGCGGCGATGCGGTTGTGCTTCTGGAGCATGGTCCGCCGCTGCACCTCGGTGGGGTGGGCGGTGAGCACCAAGTTGATCTTCAGGTCGCAGATGGCCTCGAAGAGGGTCGTGGGGTTGGTCTTGCGGACCAGGCGCGGCAACGCCTCGGCCAGCGAGCCGAAGAGCGGCTCGGCCTCGGGGCTGCGCGCCCACTCCCGGCTGCGCCGGACCCGGTGGTGCTGCTCGGCGATATTGGCCAAGTTCAGGAACTGGGAGAAGGCCCGGGCCACCGGGGTGACCAAGGCCGGATCGAGTTGCGAGAGCACGCCTTCCAGCGTGTGAGCGGCCTCTTCGTCGCCGCTCCGGGCCGCCTTGGCCAGCCCCCGCACCCCCTCCACGATCTCGAACAGTTTTTGCCCACCCTGCTCCCGCAGGGTGTCACCGAGCAGTTCGCCCAAGTAACGGATGTCGTCACGTAAGGCGCTGTCTCCGTTCGCCGCTTCTCCCATATTGTGATCGTCTCTGCTCTGTTACTCGGGAAGACCGAACTGCTCGACACTGGCAAAGATGTCGGTGTCCGAAATGATGCCGATGGGCCGGCCCTGGTTATCCACCACCACCATGCGCCGGATGTTCTGCTCGCCCATCCGCTCCGCGCAGTCGAGCAGCGAGACGTCCTCCTGCACGGTGATCAGCGGCCGGGTCGCCACCTCGGAGATCCGCGCCGAGTTGGGCTGACGGCCTGCGGAGACGACGCGGCTGATGACGTCGCGCTGGGTCATAATGCCCCAATCATGGCTCTCGTCGTCGTCCGCCGGCTGAACCACCACCGAAGAGATCCGACGCTCGCGCATCAAGTGCATGGCGTCTTCCACCGTGGTGGAGCCGACCATGCTCACCAGGTTCGGGTTCATCAGGTCGGAGACCGTGTGGGGCACCCGGCCGGAGGCCACCATTTCCTCCTGGGGGGCCACCACCCGGCGCTGTTCCCGGGCGCGGCGCTCGGCCTCCACCGCCTCCTCCCGCTCGCGCCGGATGCGGGCGATGTCGATGGTCCCCTGCATCTGGTCGATGATGGCGTCGGCGAACTGACTCGTCTTGACCTCGGTGGCGCCCTCCAGGTTGCGGGCGAAGTCGTAGGTAACAATGCGGGCGCCAATCACTTTCTCGTAGGCGGCGGTGATCAACTCCGCCGCCTCCACCCAGCCGATGTGCTGCAACAGCATCACGCCGGAGAAGAGCAAGGAGCCGGGGTTGACCTTGTCCTGGTTGGCGTACTTCGGCGCGGTGCCGTGGGTCGCCTCAAAGACGGCCACGGTGTCGCTCATGTTGGCGCCGGGAGCGATGCCGACCCCGCCCACCTCGGCGGCGATGGCGTCGGAGAGATAGTCGCCGTTGAGGTTCATCGTCGCCATCACGTCGAACTCATTGGGCCGCAGCAGCATCAACTGGAACATGATGTCGGCGATGCGGTCCTTGATGACCACCTTGCCGGCGGG
>SKYL01000318.1 GCA_007127935.1 Halorhodospira sp.
GCATGAGTGAGAAAGAGAACGAGCACGAACACCGCCTGCTGCACGCCTACGAGCGCATGCTCGACCGCGTGAAGGAGAGCATGGCCGCCGCCGAGGACCGGGTGCCGGCCCTGCGCGACGCGCTGGAACGGGTCAAGCAGAAGGCGGTGGAACTGGAAGAGGTGACCCGCGAGGAGGCCGAGCGGATCGGCGACTACCTGCGGCGGGATCTGGAGGACGCCGGCGCCTGGCTCGCCGGCCGGGACCAAAACCACGATCTGCGCGACTGGCTGCAGATGGACCTGCAGATGGTGGAGAGCTGGCTGTGGGACGCCCTCTCGTCGGTGGCCGACCAGACCAAGCTCGAACTGCAGGGGTTCACCACCACCGGCGAGCCGTCGCTCTACCACACCGGCGAGATCGCCGCTCCGGGCACCTTGGTCTGCCTGTCGTGCGGGCGCTCCATCACCCTCCACAAGGTGGGCCACATCCCGCCGTGCCCCGGCTGCTACCACACCGAGTACGTGCGGGGGCCGCGGGCGTAAGGGGAAAAAGGCATAAAAAAAAGCCGCGGGCCGGAAGACCCGCGGCTTTTCGGTGTTGGAGCGGGTGATGGGATTCGAACCCACGACCCCAACCTTGGCAAGGTTGTGCTCTACCCCTGAGCTACACCCGCGTCACAGAGTGTGTATGGTACCGTCCGCCGCCGGGTTTGCAACCCTCAACTTGCGCGGGGGGCCGCCCCGGCCGGCACCTGGGCCCCCATCTGGGCCCCCATCTCGGCCAAGACATGGCCGATGCAGGCGGTCAGCCGCCGCACCGCGTCCAGGTGGAGAAACTCATCCGGCCCGTGGGAGTTGGAGCCCGGCCCGGCTACGCCGGTGACCAGATAGCAGGCCTCCGGAAAGCGCTCCGCCAACCACGCCATCAGCGGTATGGTCCCGCCCTCGCCCATATGCACCGGCGGCGCGCCGAAGTAGTGCCGGGAGGCGTGGTCGAGCGCCTCGGCGAGCCATGGCGGCGGCTCCGGTTCGGCCCAACCCGAGGCCGCGGTGTCCGGCTCGAAGCGGACCCGGGCGCCGTGGGGTGGCTCCGACTCCAGCACCGCCCGCAACGACTCGGCCGCCCGCGGGGCGTCCACCGTCGGCGGCAGACGCAGCGCCAGCTTCGCCGCCGTGAACGGCCGCAGGACGTTGCCGGCGCACGCCGGCGGCGGCAGCCCATCGGCGCCGGTCACCTCCAGGGCCGCCCGCCAGGTGCGATCGAGGATGCGCTCCCCGGGGTCGGCGGAGACGGGCTCGACGCCGTCGAGAAAGGGGTAGCGATCCCGGGTCGTCCGCCCCAGGACCCCGCCGGCGTGGGCCGCCTGTTCCTGGCGCAGCCCCGGGATCGGGGCGCAACAGGCGTCGAGGACGATCCGCCCGTCGGTCTCATCCTCGATCCGCGAGAGCAGCGAGCGAAGAATGCGGAAGCTGGAGGGGACCACCCCGCCGGCATCCCCCGAATGGACGCCGTCCCGCAGCACATCGACCCGCAACACGCCGGTGATCATGCCGCGCAGCGAGGTGGTGCACCACAGCCGGTCGTAGCTGCCGCAACCGGCGTCCGGAACCACCACGAGGTCCGGTGTCCCGATCCGATCCGCCAAATGGTCGAGGTAGGCCGGCAGATCGAAGCTGCCGCTCTCCTCGCAACACTCCAACAAGAAGACGCAACGGGGCGCGCCGCCGCCCCGCCCATGGAGCAGACTCACCGCCGTCGCCGCCGAGAAGAGGGCGTAGCCGTCATCCACCGCGCCGCGCCCGTAGAGCCGCCCGTCGCGCACCACCGGTTGCCACGGCCCGAGGCCGTCGGACCAGCCCTCGGCCTCCGGCTGCTTGTCCAGGTGGCCGTAGATGAGCGCGGTACCGGGACCGGTGCCGGGGGCGTCGACGAAGAGCACCGGCGTCCGCCCCTCCAACCGGATGATCTCCACCGCCGCGCCGGGAAGCAGGCGCCGGCAAAAGTCGGCGCCCAACACCACCGCCCGCTCTAAGTGGCCGTTCTCCGCCCAATCGGCATCGAAATGGGGAGATTTTGCCGGAATCTGGACAAACTCCCGGAGCGCGGGCAGCGCGTGTTCGTCCCACGCCGCCGCCACCTCATCCAGCGAGAGCACGGGACTCTTCAAGACCGCTCCCCGCCGGCCAACTCCCGCAACACCCGCTCGTGGACCTCCAGTGCATCCGGCGCGTGGAGCACAAAGCGGACAGCGCGGACGGAGTGGAGCCCCGGCGCCACCTCACGGATCGCCCCCACCGCCACCCGGGCGGCGGGCTCCATCGGGTAGCCGAAGGCGCCGGTGGCGATGGCGGGGAAGGCGACACACTGCATCTGCTGGGCATCGGCCAGCCGCAGCGCGTTACGGTAGCAGTCGGCCAGCAGTTCCTCGGCCGGCTCGTCCACCCCGTAGACGGGGCCGAGACAGTGGATCACGTAGGGATTGGGGAGGCGGTGACCGCCGGTGACCACCGCTTGGCCGGGATAGATCGGCGCCAGTGGCCGGCACTCCTCCTCCAGGCCGGGACCGGCGGCGCGATGGATGGCCCCGGCCACCCCGCCGCCCGACATCAACTGGGCATTGGCCGCGTTGACCACCGCGTCGCAGTCGTCCTGCGCCGTGATGTCCCCCTGGCGGGCCTCCACATCGACACTTCCGAACCGGACCCCCATGGCGGCTTCCTCACCGGTGCTGGCCTAGGTGATTTCACTCTAGCACCACCGGCCACCAATGGAAAAAGGGGACGGATTGATTTTTCGGCCCCTGGTTAGCGCGTGGATTGCCGCGGGCCTTCGGCCCTCGCAATGACGACGGAGTAGATATCTTCAGACCTCGCGGGCCTCGCGGATGGCCTCGTAGGCGGCGCGGATTTGGAAGGTCCGCTCGCTGGCCTCCTCGATCTCGCGCTCGGAAGCGCCCCGGGCCACGACACGATCCGGGTGGGCACGGCTGATGGCCCGGCGGTAGGCCCGCCGCACCTCGTCGGCACCGGCGGCGGGGCTGACCCCCAACAGGCGATAGGCGTGATCGAGTGTCGGCCGCAGGTTCTTCGACAGCTCGCCGCGCCGTACCGACCGGATGCGGACGGCCAGATCGTCCTGGGAGACTCCCAACTGACGCCAGATCCACTGCAGCAGCCTCTCCTTGTCACCGCCAAGGCCGCCGTCCGCCGCTGCCACTCGGAGTTGGTAGTCGAGAAAACGCGCCGCGGCCTCCGGCCGGTGGCGGAGCCCCCAGCGCAACAGCCGCAGGGTGGGGCGCAGCGGGGCACCGACCGCCTTGCCGCGATGGAAGATCCGAATGGCCCGGGCGCGGCCGCGCTCGCTCAGTTGCAGCTCGATGAGCACCCGCCGGGCGGCGGCCACCTCGGCCTCGCTGACCCTTCCGTCGGCCTTGGCCACGGCACCCATGACCAGCGCCGTGGTCCCGGCGAAGAGCCGCTGCCAGCGATCCATCCCGCAGCCGTGCCAGACCAGCCCCACCACCCCGGTGAGCGCGGCCCAGACATCGATAACGGCGCCCACGGCGACGCCGACCGCGGCGCCCGGGAGGCCGAACAACAGCCACCCGGCCAGCCCGGCCAGAATCTTCCCGGCGCCCCCTCGAATCCAACGGTACGGATGCATTCCATTCACCCCTGCACGGCCGCAAGGATACCGGAGCCGCGCCTTGGACACACCCACCAAAATGCAGCGGCCGGAAACCCATTTCGCCACGTTTTACCCCGCCGGGGTACAATCGCCGCCATGAACACCTCGCCTCCGGACACCCTCTACGACTCGGCCCTCACCAGCCTCCCGCTGCTCCACCGCGGCAAGGTGCGGGACGTCTACACCGTGGACGACCACCGGCTGTTGATCGTCACCACCGACCGGCTGTCGGCCTTCGACGTAGTCCTGCCCGATCCGATCCCCGGCAAGGGGGCGGTGTTGACCGCAGTCTCCAACTTCTGGATGGCGCGGCTGCGCAAGTACGTCCCGAACCACCTCGACCCCACGCCGCTGGAGGACGTGGTGCGCGACCCGGAGGAGCGGGCGCGCATCACCGGCCGGGCGGTGGTGGCCCGGCGCCTGCAGGCGTTGCCGGTGGAGGCCATCGCCCGGGGCTACCTGATCGGCTCGGGCTGGAAGGACTACCAGGCCGGCGGCGCCGTCTGCGGCATCCCGTTGCCCGCCGGGCTGCGCCAAGCCGACCGGCTGCCGGAGCCGATCTTCACCCCCTCCACCAAGGCGGCGGTGGGCGACCACGACGAGAATGTCTCCTTCGACGAGGTGGCGTCACGCATCGGCCCCGCGCCGGCAGCGCGGATACGCGATCTGACCCTGGAGATCTACCGCGACGCGGCCGCCTACGCCGCCGGGCGCGGCATCATCATCGCCGACACCAAGCTGGAGTTCGGCCTCGACCCGGCTGGGGAGTTGGTGCTGATCGACGAGGCCCTGACCCCCGACTCGTCCCGCTTCTGGCCGGCGGACCAGTGGCAACCCGGCACCTCACCGCCGAGCTTCGACAAACAGTTCGTCCGCGACTATCTGGAGACGTTGGACTGGGACAAGCGCGCCCCGGGTCCGCGCCTGCCCGATGAAATCATCCGCCGGACCGCCGAGAAGTACGCGGAGGCGCAACGGCGCCTCACGGGAGAGGCCAGCGCGGCGGATCGCTGAGCAACGCCCGGCACTCCGCCTCCGGCAACGGCCGGCTGAACAGGTACCCCTGCATCTCGTCGCAGCCGTGGCGGCGCAGGAACCGCAGCTGCTCCGCCGTCTCCACCCCTTCGGCCACCACCTTCAACCGCAGGCTGTGGGCCATGCTGATGATGGCACCGGTGATCGCGGCGTCATCGGCGTCGGTCTCCAGGTCGCGGATGAACGACTGATCGATCTTCAGCTTGGCGATGGGCATCCGTTTGATATAGCCCAAGTTGGAGTAGCCGGTGCCGAAGTCGTCCACCGCCAGGGTGAGCCCCTGCGCCTCCAACTCCCGCAGCGCCGAACGCACCGGCTCCACGTCGCCGAGGAAGAGGCTCTCGGTGATCTCCAGTTGAAGATGGCACGGATCGAGGCCGTGCGCCTCCAGCCGTCCGGCGATGAAACCGGCCAGCCCCTTCTGTTGCAACTGTACCGCCGAGAGGTTCACGGCCACCGGGACGCAGGGCAACCCTTCCCGCCGCCACTCCGCGCTCTGCCGGCAGACGGTCTCGATTACCCACTCCCCGATGGGCACGATGATCCGCGTCTCCTCGGCCACCGGGATGAAATCGGCCGGCGAGACCAGCCCGCGCCGCGGGTGGCGCCAGCGCAACAACGCCTCCAGTCCCACCACGGCGCCGCCGGCCAACTCCACTTGGGGCTGATACCACACCTCCATCTCGCCGTTCTCCACGGCGACCCGCAACCGGGTCTCCAGGTCGAGACGCTCCCGGGCGCGCGTGTTCAGGTCGGCGGTAAAGAAGCGGTAGCGGTTGCGCCCATCCTTCTTGGCCCGGTACATCGCGGCCTCGGCGTAACGGATCAACGTATCCCGGTCGGTTTCGTCATCCGGGTAGACGCTGATGCCGATACTGGGCGTAACCACCAAGTGGCTGCCGTCGACCTCGAAGGGAGGCTCCAGCGCGGCAACCATCTTGCGCGCCACCTGAGCGGCATCGTCGATATCGTGAATCTCCGGGAGCAGGATCAGGAACTCATCACCGCCCCGCCGGCTCACGGTGTCGGTCTCACGCACCACCATGACCAACCGTTCAGCCACCCCCTGAAGCAACCGGTCCCCCACCCGATAGCCCAAAGAGTCGTTGACCACCTTGAAGCGGTCGAGATCGAGAAAGAGGAGCGCCAGCCGGTTCCCTTTGCCGTGTGCCCGGGCCATCCCCTGCTCGAGACGATCCACCAGCAGCGCGCGATTGGGCAATCCGGTGGTCAGGTCGTGCTGGGCCAAGTAGCGGATGCGCTCTTCCTGTTCACGCCGCTCGGTCAAATCGAAGGCCACCGAGATGTAGTGGGTAACCGCCCTATCGGGGCCACGCACAACATTCATGGAGCGCCACTCGGGGTAAACCTCACCGCTCTTACGACGGCCCCACACCTCGCCGTGCCACTCCCCGTGGAGGTCGAGCCACTCCTTGATCAGATCCGGGGCGGCATCGTCCCGGTTGTCCGCCCACAACTCGGCCATGGGCCGGCCCACCACGTCCTCCGGGCGGTAGCCGGTCACCTCGGTGAAGGCCCGGTTCACCTTGACGATCCGCTCCCCGGCATCGGCGATGAGGATGCTCTCCCCGCTGTGCTCGAAGACCTTGGAGTTGAGCCGCAGATCTTCTTCCAGCTGGCGGCGCTCGGACTCGCGTTGCAGGTAGTCGAGGGCGAAGGAGATGTCCCGCGCCAGTTCCTCCATGAGACCGACGATATCGGGAGTGAAGAACCCGGCGCGGCTGGCGTAGACGGCCAAGGCGCCCACCACGACTCCGCCCTGGTGCAACGGGAAGGAAGCCACCGCCTTGAAGCCGTACCGCGCCGCCGCCTCGTGCCATGGCTTGGCATCGGGGTTGGAGAGAAAGTCGTCGAAGACGCACGTTTGCTCGGTGGCGATGGAGCACCCCACCGGCCCCCGCCCCTCCGGCAGGTCCGGATCGGCGGCGACGCGGATGCGGCCGAGGTACTCGGTCCCCTCCCCCGCACAGGCCACCGGCTCCACCCAGCGATCCAACCCCACCATGCCGATCCACGCCATCTTCAGGCCGCCGTAACTGACGGCGATATCGCACAAATCCTGGAAGAGCGCGGCGCGCTCCTCGGCCCGGATAATGATCTGGTTGGCGGCACTCAGCGCGGCGTAGAGTTTGGTCAACCGCATCACGCGAAATCCCGACTCGCGCAGGGCGGTAATGTCGCGCACCAGGGAGAGGAGCGATTCCACCCGCCCGTCGGCATCGAACTCCGGCACCACCCGCGCCTCGAACGTCCGTAATGCCCCGTCACGGTCGGTGAACTCGAAGTCGAAGGTCCGCGGCTCACCGCTCTCCAACACTTCCCGCAACGGCTCGTTCCAGAGTTCGAAGGCCTCCCGCCCGTAGCCGAGTTCTTCATTGGTGCGGCCGATGAGCGTTTCGCGCGGGAGTCCAGTCAGTTCTTCCAGCCGTGAATTGATGTAGAGATGCCTGAGGTTTCGATCAAACCGAACGATGATATCCGGTGCGTGCTCGGCGAGGCGCTCGAAACTCTCTTCCCGCGCCCGCAACTCCGCCTCGGACACGGCGCGATGGACCGCCTCAATACGGTAACGAAGCAGAGCAAGGACCAGAAAGAAAAGCGCCGTCCCGGTGGCGGCGATAAAAAAGAGTCCCTTGAAGGTCTGTAGCGTGACCAACAGCCTGGGGTCATCCGCCAGGAAGGCCAGCGTGTGGTCCGAGGCGACGATCCACAGCGCCCCCAACAAGCCGTAGATCAGGGCGATGGTGAACGCTGTCAGGCGAGGCTTCACGGCGCGCCGATTCCTTCAGACGTCGGTGCGGGGAACCGACAGAATACCTTACACACCGCACTGGAAGTAAACCGGGACGGCAAAGACCGGGCGAAGCGTGGAAAAGAGGCTCGGAAGGACCGGGCGTACCGGTCGCGCGCCCGAAAGCGCCCGACCGGTACCGGAACCCCGGAACGTGCTGTTACTTGGTGCGCCGTTACTTGGCGTTCATCAACGC
>SKYL01000181.1 GCA_007127935.1 Halorhodospira sp.
AGCAGAACTCCAGCTTCAACGACCACTATCTCGAGGTCGACTTCGACCTGTCCGAGACCATGTTCATCTGCACGGCGAACAGCCTGAACATCCCGGCGCCGCTGCTGGACCGGATGGAGGTCATCCGCCTGGCCGGCTACACGGAAGAGGAGAAGGTCGCCATCGCCGAGGGCCACTTGCTGCCGAAGCAGATGAAGGCCAACGGGATCAAGGAAGGCGAGTTGGAGGTCAAGGAGAGTGTGGTCAGGGATATCATTCGCTACTACACTCGAGAGGCCGGGGTGCGGAATCTCGATCGCGCCCTGGCGACGATCTGCCGTAAGGTGGTCAAGGGGTTGGTGGAGCGGGAGAGCCGCGGTGACGAGGCGCTGAAGAAGGTCTCCGTGACCCGGCGGAACCTGGAGAAGTATCTGGGAGTGCGCCGGTACCGCTTCGGCGTGGCCGAGAGCGAGGACCGCGTCGGTCAGGTGACCGGCTTGGCGTGGACCGAGGTGGGCGGCGAATTGCTGACCATCGAGACCGCGGTGGTGCCCGGCAAGGGGCGCGCCTCCCAGACCGGAAAGCTGGGTGACGTCATGAAGGAATCGATCCAGGCGGCGCTGACCGTCGTTCGCAGCCGCGCCGAGGCGCTGGGGATCGACCCGGAGTTTTACGGTGTCAAGGACATTCACATCCATATCCCCGAGGGCGCGATTCCCAAGGATGGCCCGTCCGCGGGTATCGGGATGTGCGTTGCGGTGGTCTCCTCCTTGACCGGAATCCCGGTGAAGGCCAATGTGGCGATGACTGGCGAGATCACCCTACGCGGTGAGGTGCTGCCGGTGGGCGGCCTCAAGGAGAAGCTGCTGGCGGCCTTGCGGGGGGGGATCGGCACGGTGCTGATCCCGGAGGAGAACCGTAAGGATCTGGCCGAGATTCCCAAGGATGTCAAGGGGAAGCTCGATATTCGTCCGGTCCGTTGGATCGACGAGGTATTGGAGATGGCCCTGGCCGGCCGGCCCACGCCGCTGGCCTCGTCCCGCGAGGACGGAGAGAAGGGAAGGAAAAAGCAGGGGGGACGGCGTAGAGCGCCGGCTGCTGATGGGGATGCGGTAAGGCCGCATTAAATATGTGGTTGGTTGACAGGCTGGAAAACCGGCTGCTATAAAGCTCCGACCGATGGGGGCGTCGATTGGCTGGGAGCCCTGGTACGGCGAGCTTTTCAGTTCAATATAGAAAACCGGCCGCACCCCCGGCGGGCGGTGAGCGAAAAAAACCTGTTCTACGACAAATAACACCAAGGGGAATCAAGGGATGAATAAATCTGAGCTCATCGAGGCTGTTGCGGAATCTGCGGACATCTCAAAGGCGGCCGCGGCGCGTGCGGTGGACGCGGTGGTTGAGTCGGTCACCGATGCGCTCCGCGAGGGGGATCAGGTGACGCTGGTCGGTTTCGGCACCTTCACCGTCCGTGACCGGGCCGCTCGTACGGGGCGCAACCCGCGGACCGGAGAGACCATCCAGATTCCGGCCTCGAAGGTTCCTGGATTCAAGCCTGGCAAGGCCCTGAAGGATGCTATAAACTAGCGCCTTGCCAACGCGGGTGGTTAGCTCAGTTGGGAGAGCGTCGCCCTTACAAGGCGAATGTCGGGGGTTCGAGCCCCTCACCACCCACCAAGGCGGTAACGGAGCGGTAGTTCAGTTGGTTAGAATGCCGGCCTGTCACGCCGGAGGTCGCGGGTTCGAGTCCCGTCCGCTCCGCCAATTTTCCTCCGGTCCGAGCCAAGCGGGCGCGGACCGTCGAAGGCGCCGAACCGGGCGCCTTTTTTGTGTCTAAGACTCCAAGCGTCGAATCATCGAAGCCAACAACGGTCGGGAGCCATGCTGCAAAGCATTCGAGACGGGATTAAGGGTTGGATCGCCTACGTGATCGTGGGGCTGATCGCGGTGCCGTTCGTCTTTATCGGTGGCTACAGCTACTTCGCCGGTTCCGGTGGCGCGGTGGTGGCCGAGGTGAACGGCGTGGAGATCCCGCGCCAGCGGCTCGATCAAGTGCATCGTCAGCAGCGCGACCGGCTGGCGGAGATGTTCGGGGGCGAGCTCCCGGAGGATATGTACGACGATGCGGCGCTGCGGCGGGAGGCGCTGGACCGGATCATTGACCAGACGCTCTTGTACGGCTTCGTCGGTGACCGCGGGCTGCGCGTCAGTGATCGTGAGTTGGCCCACTACATCCGCGGGCAGCAGGCCTTTCAGGTGGACGGCCGATTCTCCCGCGAGCGCTACGAGTTGCTGCTGCAGCGCAATCGGATGACCACGGATCAGTACGAGGCCCTGGTGCGTCGTGATCTCTTGGTGGACCAGTTGCAGGAGGCGGTGCTCTTCAGCACCGTGGTGTCCGCGGCGGAGGTGGACCGGTATGTGACCTTGATGGACCAGCGCCGCAGCTTCGCCTACGTCCAGTGGTCGGCCGCCGCGTTGCAGGACGAGGTCGAGGTCACCGATGCCGACGTGGAGGCCCACTACAGTGCCTACCTCACCGAGTACATGCGTCCCGAGGCGGTACGCGTCGCCTACGTGGAGTTGACCCCGGAGGCGCTGGGCGAGGAGGCGCGGATCACCGACGAGGAGTTGGAGGCGTACTACCGGGAGACCCGTGGGCGCTATGAAGAGGGTGGACGCCGCCAAGCCCGCCATATCCTGGTCCAGTTGGAGGAAGACGCCTCGGAGGCGGAGGTGGAGCAAGCGTACGCCCGGGTGGAGGAACTGCGTCAGCGCCTGGCCCAGGGCGAGTCGTTTGAAGCCCTGGCGGAGACGTACTCCGATGACGGCGGTTCGGCGCGGCGCGGCGGGATGCTCGGCTGGCTGGAGCGGGGGGATACCGTGGAGGCCTTTGAAACCGCGCTCTTCTCCCTGGATGAGGGCCAGGTCTCCCAACCGGTACGCAGCCCGTTCGGCTACCACCTGATCCAGGTGGAGGCGGTGGAGCGTGGTGACGCCCCCGACTTTGAGACCGTTCGTGATGAATTGCGCCGCGACCTGCTCCGCGAGCGGGTGGGGGGGCAACTGTTCGAGATGGCCGACGAGTTGGCCAATATCGCCTTTGAACAGCCGGCCGGTCTGGAGCCGGCCGCCGAGGCCTTGGGGTTGGAGATCCGCGTCAGCGACTGGATTCCGCGCACCGGCGCCGATACGGGCTTGGCCCGGTACCGCCAAGTGGTGGAGGCCGCGTTCCATGAGGACGTGCTGGAGCACGCCTACAACAGCGATCTGATCGAGGTCGCCGACGACCACTTCCTGGTGGTGCGCCTGGAAGATTATCGCCCGGCGGCGCCGGAGCCGCTGGAAGCCGTGGCCGATGAAATCCGCGAAGCGCTGCGCCTGCAAGAGGCCGACACCATCGCCCGCCGGCGTGCCGAGGACTTCGCCGAGGCGGTCGCCGACGGCGCCAGTTGGGAGGAAGCGTTGGCCGGTCTCGGCGGCGATCTCGGCCACGCCGAGTTCGTGGGCCGCGGCGAGCGTCGCCACCCGCCTGCCGTGGTGGATCGCGCGTTCACCCTCGGTCCGGACGGCAGCGCCGTGGTCGACCTCCCGGATGGCGGGGCCGCCTACGTGCAACTGGAGGCGATCCAGCCCGGTAACCCCGAGGCGATTACCGTCGAGGAGCGTGAAGAACTGCGCCGCCAACTCCAGGCCGCCACCGCCAACGCCGAGTTCGAAGGCCTGATCCGCGCCTTACGCACCGACGCCAAGATCCGCATCCGCGAGGACCGGCTCTTCTAGCCCATCCGTCATTGCGGGGTCCGCCCCTTCCCGTCATTGCGAGCGCAGCCCGTCATTGCGGCCGCAGCCCGTCATTGCGAGCGCAGCGAAGCAATCTCCACCGGTTGGACGTCAACCCATGGAGATTGCTTCGCTGCGCTCGCAATGACGGGAAGGTGCAATGACGGTGGTGCTTCGTTCCTTAGAGTTCCGCCCCCGATAGCGCCATGCAGTGGAAGCCGGCGTCCACGTGGACGACTTCGCCGGTGATCCCGGAGGCCAAGCCGGAGCAGAGGAAGGCGCCCACGTTCCCGACCTCGTCGATGGTCACGTTCTTGCGCAGCGGCGTCACCTTCTCGTTGTAGGCGAGCATCTTCTTGAAGCTCCCGATGCCGGACGCGGCCAGGGTGCGGATCGGGCCGGCGGAGAGGGCGTTGACGCGAATCCCCTCCGGACCCAGATCGGCGGCCATGTAACGGGTCGCCGCCTCCAGGCTCGCCTTGGCCGGCCCCATCACGTTGTAGTTGGGCAACGCCCGCTCGCCGCCCAGGTAGCTCAAGGTCAGCAGCGACCCTTGCCGTTGGCGCAACATCTCCCGGCCGTAACGGGCCAGGGCGACGAAGCTGTACGCCGAGATCTCATGGGCGGTGCGGTACCCCTCGCGGGTGGTGTTATCGACGAAAGAGCCGGCCAGCTCCTCCCGGGGGGCGAAGGCGACGGCGTGGACGATGGCGTCGATGCCGTCGGTCCAGTGCTTGCCCAGAGCAGCGAAGACCGCCTCGATGTCGGCGTCGGAGGAGACGTCACACGGGAGGGTGAGCTCACTGCCGGTCTCGGCGGCCAGTTTCTCCACCCGGCTCTTGAGCTTGTCGTTCTGGTAGGTGAAGGCCAGCTCTGCGCCCTGGGCGCGCATGGCCCGGGCGATCCCCCAGGCGATGGAGCGGTCGCTGGCGACACCGACGATGAGCGCGCGTTGGTTCTGCATGAATCCCATGACGATCCTCCGGTCTCCGGCGGTGGATAAGAGTGCGGCGCCGATGATACCACGCGTGCCGGGAGGAACCGGGCATTCTGGTTGCATGTCACACAGGGACCACCTGCCGTAATGGGGGTGGGATGCCGGCCTCCGCCGCTCCGGTGGCGGGACCGGCAACCGGGTGCCGCCGGGGCTGCCGGAGCGTGCCTCCGGGGCGGCACCGGTGTGCAGCCCGACAAGGCAATGCAACCAAGTAATGAAAGGAGGTTTTATGTCTGCACTGGGAGGCATTGGCGGAGGGTCCGGTGGCCCGATGATGCCGCCGCCGTCCTCCAAGGCGAGGGACATTCACGACGATCCTGTCGAGGCCGGGCGCTTCGGCACTACCGTTGACGCCACGCCAGGCGCCGACACGGTGGATCTCTCCGCGCTGATGGGCGGGGAGGCGATCGACACCACTACGGAGCCGTGGGCGGACGATGCCGCATTCAGCTACGGCGCCGACGGTGGTTTCGATGAGTTCGACGATGCCGGGAGTGGCCTGATCGACACCCTGGTGTAAATCCACGGGCCCGGGAAGGGTCCCGCGACAACCGGTGGCCGGAATGTCCAAAAGACGCCCAGGGAGGCGGGCGTCGCCACCTAAGCGACCGCATCCGAGTTGGGAAATCCCCTTGGGAAATCCCCCGGCGGGCGCTTATAATCCGCGCACTTTGTGATCCCGTCACGACTCCGGCCCACGACTCAGGCCAAGGCCGCACTCATACCATGCAACCGGTCATCGCCCTCGTCGGGCGCCCCAATGTCGGAAAATCAACGCTGTTCAATCGCCTCACCGGCAGCCGTGACGCGTTGGTGGCGGACTATCCCGGACTGACCCGCGACCGCCTCTACGGCCACTGCCGCCATGACGGGCGGAGTGCGGTGGTCATCGATACCGGGGGGATGGGCGAGGAGAGCGGCGGCGTCGCCGACGCCATGCACGAACAGGCCCGCGCCGCCGTGGCCGAGGCCGACGCGGTGATCCTCCTGGTGGACGCCGGTGCCGGATTGACCGCCGGTGATCATGCTATCGCGGACGAACTGCGGCGCTCGGGGTTGCCCCTCTTCCTGGCGGTCAACAAGGCCGACATGGTGGACCGGCGCACCGCCTCCGCCGAATTCCACGCCCTGGGCATCGCCGGGGTCCACTCCATCGCCGCGCGCCGCGGGGCGGGGGTGGAGCGGTTGATGGAGGCCGTCTTCGCCGCGCTGCCGGAGGCATCCACCGTGGAGGAAGGCGGCGCGACGGCGCCGGTCGAAACGGATGTCGAGGAAGGCGATGCCGGCATCAGGGTGGCCGTGCTGGGGCGCCCCAACGTCGGCAAGTCGACCCTGATCAACCGGTTGTTGGGAGAGGAGCGGGTGGTGGTCTTCGACCAGCCCGGCACGACCCGGGACAGTATCGCCATTCCGCTGGAGCGGGACGGGCACCGCTTCACCCTCATCGACACCGCCGGGATCCGCCGCCGTGCCCGGGTCTCGGAGATGGTGGAGAAGTTCAGTGTCGTCAAGAGCCTCGATGCGATCCAGCGGGCCTCGGTGGTGATGCTGGTGACCGACGCCCGGGAGGGGATCACCGATCAGGACGCCCACTTGGCGGGCATGGCGGTGGAGGCCGGCCGCGCGCTGGTCCTGGTGATGAACAAGTGGGACGGCCTCGACGCGTCGGACAAGACCCGGGCACGGCGGGAACTGGACCGCCGCTTCGTCTTCCTCGGCTTCGCCCGCCGCCACTTCATCTCGGCGCTCCACGGCACGGGCGTTGGTCTGCTCCTCGACTCCGTGGTGCGCGCCCACGAGGCGGCCCACCGGACGTTGCCCACCCCCGAGTTGAACGAACTGCTGGCGCGGGCCGTTGCCGCCCACCCGCCGCCCATGGTGCGCGGGCGGCGGATCAAGCTGCGCTACGCCCACCAGGGCGGCCACAACCCGCCGGTGATCGTCATCCACGGCAACCAGACCCGCCACGTGCCGGCGTCCTACACGCGCTATCTGGAGAACTTCTTCCGCGAGAAGCTCGATCTGGCGGGCACCCCGGTGCGCATCGAGTACCGCACCAGCGACAACCCCTTCGCCGGCCGCCCGAACCCGTTGACCCCGCGCCAGCGCGCCCGCCGCGACCGGGTGATTCGCCACGCCAAGCAGCGGCGCAACAAGAAGAGAAGGTCCTAGGGAAAGGCTGATAACAACCCGTCATTGCGAGCGTAGCGAAGCAATCTCCGCCACTTGGACGCCAACCCATGGGGATTGCTTCGCTTCGCTCGCAATGACGGGTTGAGCTCGCAATGACGGGCTCGTTCGGGTTCGGGCTGGATCAGACGCGGACCAGGATCGCCGAGACGTTGTCCCTGCCGCCCTTCTCCAGCGCCGCGTCCAGTAATGCCCGCACGGTCTCCTTCAGCGGCCGCTCCCCTTCCCCCCGCAGCTGCGCCGCGATCTCGTCGTCCTCGACCATGTGGGTCAGGCCGTCGGAGCAAAGGAGGTAGAGGTCGCCGTCGCGGCGGGGGTGGCGGGAGACGTCCGGTTCGGTCCATGTCACCGCCCCTAGCGCCTTCTCCACCACGTTACGCTCCGGGGAGTGGCGGGCCTCCGCCTCGGACATCGCCCCGTTGTCCACTGCCCGTTGGACGGGGGTGTGGTCCCGGGTCAAACGCTCCAGCACGCCGTCACGCAGCCGGTAGATCCGGGAGTCGCCGATATGGGCGGTGGCCACCTCGCCGGGGGCGACGCAGAGCAGGGCCAGGGTGGTTCCCATCCCCTCGTAGCGCCGGTCCCGCTCGGTGTAGGAGAGCACGGCCCGGTTCGCCAACTGGACCAGGTCCGCCGGATCGCCCCCCGACTCCAGCCACGTGTGGTCGGTGCCGTGGTGGCTGCGGGCAATGTGGACCACCGTATCGACGGCAAGGCGGGCGGCGACCTCTCCGAAGGGCAAGCCGCCGAGGCCGTCG
>SKYL01000082.1 GCA_007127935.1 Halorhodospira sp.
CAGGTCTCGGAACTGGAGGCGGTGCGTCACTACACCCGGCTCTCCCAGAAGAACTTCGCCATCGACACCCACTTCTACCCCCTCGGTTCGTGCACCATGAAGTACAACCCGCGGGGGGCCCATGCGGCAGCCATGCTGCCGTCTTTCCTGGAGCGTCATCCGCTGGCCCCGGCGGCCACCGGCCAGGGCTTCATGGCGTGCATCCACGAACTCCAGGAGACGCTGGCCGAGGTCAGCGGCATGAGCGCGGTGACCCTCTCCGTGATGGCTGGCGCCCAGGGCGAGTTCGCCGGTGTGGCCATGATCCGCGCCTACCACCGGGCTCGGGGTGACACGGCGCGGGACGAGATCCTGGTCCCCGACGCGGCCCACGGCACCAACCCCGCCACCGCCACCATGTGCGGCTTCAAGGTCCGTGAGATCCCCACCGGGGCCGACGGCGACGTGGACATGGAGGCGCTGCGCGCCGCCTGCGGGGAGAAGACCGCCGGCATCATGCTCACCAACCCGTCCACGGTGGGCGTCTTCGAGCGCCATATCAAGGAGATCGCCCGAACCGTGCACCAGGCCGGCGGGCTGCTCTACTACGACGGCGCCAACCTCAACGCCATCCTGGGCAAGGTGCGGCCCGGCGACATGGGCTTCGACGTCATCCACATGAATCTGCACAAGACCTTCTCCACCCCCCATGGCGGGGGCGGCCCCGGAGCGGCGGCGGTGGGGGTCGGCGACCGCCTGTTGCCGTACCTGCCCATCCCCCGTGTGGCCAAGGGGGCCGAAGGGTACCGCTGGCTCGACGAGGACGACTGCCCCGAGACCATTGGCCGCATGGGCGCCTTCGCCGGCAACGCCGGCATCCTGCTGCGTGCGTACGTATACGTCCGTATGCTGGGCCGGGAGGGCATGGTGCGAGTGGCCAAGTACTCGACCCTCAACGCCAACTACCTCATGGCCCGGCTACGGGACGCCGGCTTCACCGTGGCCTACCCGGAGCGGCGAGCGAGCCACGAGTTCATCATCAGTCTCAAGCGGGAGGCCAAGGATTTGGGCGCCACCGCCATGGACTTCGCCAAACGGCTGCTCGATCTGGGCTTCCACGCCCCCACCACCTACTTTCCGCTGCTGGTCCCCGAGGCGCTGCTCATCGAGCCCACCGAGACCGAATCGAAGCGGGAACTGGACGGGTTCGTGGACGCCATGGTGCGCATCCGCGAAGAGGCGCGTCAGGACCTGGAGACCTTGAAAGGCGCCCCCTACCGCCTGCCGGTCCGGCGGTTGGACGACGTCAAGGCGGCGCGGGAGCTGGATCTGCGCTGGACCGCGTAGCGGATCGTGGACCCGGCGCCACGCACTTGCCACTTACAACTTGAAACTTAGATCATTTTGGAGGGATTCCATGTCAGCCATCATCAGCGGCTCCGTCGCCTTCGACAACATCATGGTCTTTCAGGACCGCTTCCGGAACCACATCCTGCCGGAGCAGGTGCATATTCTGAACGTCTCATTCCTCGTTCCGGAGCTGCGGCGTGAGTTCGGCGGGTGCGCCGGTAACATCGCCTACAACCTGAGGCTGTTGGGCGAAGAGCCGCTGCCTTTGGCCACGGTCGGCGCCGACTACGGCCCGTACGGCGAGTGGCTGGAGCGCAAGGGGGTTAACCAGCGCTACATCCAGGTTATGGAGGAGGCCTACACCGCCCAGGCGTACATCACCACCGATGTGGACGATAACCAGATCACCGCCTTCCACCCCGGCGCCATGGCCTTGGCCCACCACGTGGACGTCCCCACCGACGCCGGCGCCAAGCTCGGCGTGGTGGCCCCCAACGGGCCGGACGGGATGGTGAAGCACGCGCGGCAATTCGTGGCCGCCGGCATTCCCTTCATTTTCGACCCGGGCCAGGCGCTGCCCCTGTTCGACGGCGACCAGTTGCGGGAGTTCATCGACGCTGCGACTTGGGTGGCGGTGAACGACTACGAGTCCCGCCTCGTCTGCGAGCGCACCGGCCTCTCCCCGGAGGAGATTGCCCGACAGGTGGAGGCGCTGATCGTCACCCGGGGCGGGGAGGGCTCCTTCATCTACACCGGCGGCGAGCGCATCCGCATCCCGGTGGCCAAGGCCAACGCGGTGGTGGACCCCACCGGCTGCGGCGACGCCTTCCGAGCCGGCATTCTTTTTGGCCTGATCCGCGGGCTTGATTGGGAGACCACCGGCCGCATCGCCTCGTTGATGGGGGCGGTCAAGGTTGAACACCACGGCACCCAAAACCACACCTTGACCCAGGAGCAATTGCGAACCCGCTACATGGAGTCGTTCCACGCCGAGCTGGAGACGGCACTGGCCATGTAAGATGCGGCATCGCATCCGCCTCTGACAGGCAACCCTTGTTGAATCCAAAGCTCGACGTCCGTATCGATATCGTCACCGGCCTGGTGGCACCGGCCGAACAGCGGCCGTCGCCCAACCACGACACCCGGCCCCCCGGCTGCGCCATCGACTTGCTTGTGCTCCACGGGATCAGCCTACCCCCGGGGACGTTCGGCGGTCCGTGGGTCGATCGGCTGTTCAATAACCGCCTCGACCCCGACGCCCACCCTTACTTTCAGGAGATCGCTCACCTGCGGGTCTCCTGCCACCTCCTGGTGGACCGGGAAGGCGCGCTGATCCAGTACGTTCCACTCCACCGGCGCGCCTGGCACGCGGGCCGCTCAACCCATCGGGGGCGGTCGGATTGCAACGACTTCTCTATCGGCGTGGAGCTGGAGGGGACCGACGAACAGCCCTATACCGAGGCCCAGTACCGGGTCCTCGATCGGTTGTTGCCGGCATTGGTGACCGCGTATCCCGCCATTACCGCGGATCGGATCGTCGGCCACTGCGATATCGCCCCGGACCGTAAGACCGACCCGGGTCCATGCTTTGACTGGCGGCGGGTACGGCAGGCCCTCAATCGTGACCGCGCGGGCTACTCCGAGCGGCCTGCGGGCAAGGCAGACTGATCCGCTGCCCCTCCCCCTTGGGGTCGAGCCGCACTGCGGTTAAGGTTCCACCCCACAAGCAGCCGGTATCGATGGAGAGCACCCCGTCGCGATGGTGAAAGCCCAGCCGTGACCAGTGGCCCGTCACCAAGGTCACCGGGTCCGGCGCGGAGCGGAGGCTGCGGCGGCTCTCGAACCAAGGGATGTACCCCTCCGGCGCGCCCTCGATCGCCCCCTTGTAGCGCAACTGCAAGGCGCCGTTGGCGTCGGTGAAGCGCATCCGGGTGAAGGCGTTGGTGATGAAACGCAGGCGGTCGTAGCCGGAGAGGTCTTCCGACCACTCGTTGGGCCGGTTGCCGTACACATGGTCCATGAAGTCGATGAAACGGTCCCCGCCCAGCTCCGCCTCCAACTCGCGGGCGTAGCCCACGGCCTCGTCCACGCTCCAGGCCGGCGGCAGGCCAGCATGCACCATGGCGTAGCCCAAACCGAGATCGAGATGCATCAGCGGCCGGCGGCGCAGCCACTCCATCAACTCGTCACTGTCCTCAGCATCGAGGACCGACCGCAGGGTATCGTTGGGCTTCAGTCGGCCGTGGCCACTCCACACCGCCAGGAGATGGATATCGTGGTTCCCGAGGACGGTCACCGCGCCTTCACCCATGGCGCGCACCAGGCGGAGAACACCGAGGGAGTCCGGCCCCCGGTTGACCAAGTCGCCGACGAACCAGATTTGGTCCGTGGACGGATCGAACGAGACGGCATCCAGCAACCGCTCCAGCGGTTCCCGGCACCCTTGTATGTCGCCGATGGCGTAGACAGCCACGTTACCCCCTGATCACGAGCCGGAACTTTGCTTCCCCGGTATCTCCAACCGCCGCATCTTATCCCACAGCGCCTTACGGCTGATCCCCAGTTGCGCGGCAGTGACGCCGATCCGGCCGTCGTTCTCGTCCAAGGCGCGGACGATATGATCCCGTTCGCACGCACGCAAGTGCTCGGTAAGATCCGCCGGCCCCAACCCCCGTGAGCCCGACCCGGCGCAGGCGTCCGAACCGGCCTCCTCAAAGAGATCGGTGGGGCCGATCACCTCCCTGTCGGCCAGGATGCAGGCCCGCTCCACCGTATGCCGCAGTTCGCGAAGATTGCCAGGCCAAGCATAGGCCAGGAGCGCACTGCGGGCGGCGGGCGCCAACCGCCTCGGGCTGGCCCCGTGGCCCGGGCACTCTTCAAGGAAGCGATCGGCGAAAAATAGAATATCCTCGGGCCGCTCCCGCAGCGGCGGGATACGGACCTGCACGGTATTGATCCGATAGTAGAGATCTTCCCGAAACTCTCCGTCGCGCACCATCTCCTGCAGATCGCGGTGGGTGGCCGAGAGCACCGTGACCTCCACCGAAGTCGGCTTCTCGGCCCCCACACGGACGATTTCCCGCTCCTGTATGGCGCGCAGTAGCTTTACCTGCATGGCCGGCGACATATCGCCGATCTCATCGAGAAAAAGAGTGCCGCCCTGGGCACGCTCGAAGACGCCCCGGCGGGCGTGGGTGGCCCCGGTGAAGGCCCCCCGCTCGTGACCAAACAGCTCCGCCTCCAATAGGGTCTCGGTGAACGCGCCGCAGTTCACCGCGATGAACGGCCGACCGGGACCGCCGGGGGCGCTTTCATGCAGCAGCCGGGCCACGTGCTCCTTGCCGACGCCCGACTCGCCCACCACCAACGCATCGACGCTGGCAGCGGCGATTTTCGCCACCCGCGCCCCCACCCGTTTCATCGCCGGAGAGATCCCGAGGGTCATCGAAGCGCCGCCGGTCGGCCGGCCGGGCGCCAGGGTGCGAACCTTCTCGACCAATTCGTCCAGATCGAACGGCTTGACCACGTAGTCGGCCGCCCCCTCTTTCAACAAGCGTACCGCTCGCTCGACCGAGGCGTAGGCGGTGATAAACATGAACGGCGCCTCCAATGAAGGGGCCGTCTTCCGAAAGAGGGTCTCGCCGTCACCGTCCGGGAGGCGGATGTCACTGATCACCACGGAGAACTCGTCAGTCCTCAGCGCCGCACTCGCCTCGGCCAGGGAGCCGCACCAGCGCACTTGATAGCCTTCCAGTGTAAAGCGGTCGTGAAGCGACTCGCCCATGATCGGATCATCTTCCACCAGGCAGATCCGCTGCGTCATACCAACCCCTCCGCCCCGTCCGCACCGGCCGTCTCTTCCTCGGCAACCGGCAGCGTCACGTGGAAACGGGTATCCCCGGGGCGGCTGGTCACCACGATCTCACCCCGGAGCTGCTCCACCAACTGATAGGTGACCCAGAGCCCAAGCCCATTGCCGCGACCTTCCGTGTCGGCGAAGGGCTCAAAGAGCCGATCTCTTTGGGATTCAGAGATGTGGGCACCATCGTTGGCCACCTCCAACGCCAGTCTTCCACCGTCATAGCTCAACCGCACCGAGACCTCGCCCCCAGAGGCCGCGGCCCGGATCGCGTTGAGTAATAGGTTGATCAGGATCTGCCGCACCGGGGTCGCCGGAATCTGTACCGCCTCCGGGATGCCCACCCGCCAGTCGAGTTGGATCGAACGGCGGCGCAGGTCGTAGTCGACGAGCATCCGAACATCCTCCACATCGTGCCTCGTCAACGGGTCCCTGGTGATCCGCGCCTCCACCAAAAGGGCGCCGACGATCTCCCGAATCTGCAACAACCCCCGCTCGATCAAAGAGAGGGTCCGCTGGGTGAAGGGATCGCTCTGCCCGTGCCGGCGATAGGTATTCACAGCGTTGAGCATCCCACCCAGTGGGTTATTGATCTCGTGGGCAATCCCCGCCGACAGCCGCCCAATGGCCGCCAAACGGTCGGAGCGTACCACCTGACGCTCCAGGTCCTGCTTGTGCTCCAACTCCACCAACATGGTGGCAAACCGCTCGTAGAGGCGCGCCACCTCGTCCCGCCCCTCCGGAGGCGGCAACGTAGCCGCCAACTCGCCGGGGGAGCGCCGGCCCACGGCCTCGATATAGTGGGTGAGACGGATCAGCGGTTGGGCAACCCGCGTCCCCATCCACCACCCCAACGGCACCAGTACCGCGATCACCGCCAAGGTCGCCACGGCCACCTGGATTAACCCGCCATGGAAACGGTCTAGAAAGCCGGGTCGATCGTACCGTATAAGGACGGTGCCCATCCGCACACCGTCCATGGAGACGGGGATCAGCAACCACCAGCCCGTATCGTCACGAAGCCGGCCGGTGGCCTGTTCGCGCACGAGCCGGATCAACGGGTCGAGCCTGCCATCGTCATCGGCGACCGGCAGGGTGGTTTGCACGCGAAAGCGCTGCGGATCGCTGGAGACATAGACTCGGGATTCTGGGTCGAGGACGATGATGGTGGACGGCCGCCGGTGTTCCTCCATGGCGGCCTCCATGGGCGTGTTCACCACCTCCCACGCCCGCCACAGATCGTCACGCAACATCAGCGGCGCCAGACTCTCCGCCAGCACGCGGCCGAGGCTCTCGCTGTGCTCACTGAGTTCGCGCTCCGCATCCCGCCAGGCGTGCCCCAGCACGGCGGCCGAGATCGTGGAGGCCGTCACGACCACCACCAGCACGATCTGCAAGGGCACCTTGGTCCGATAACTTAGGCCCCTCACTGTAACGCCGCCTCCACACGGACCGCCATCCGCCGAATGGCATCGTAGTGGGAACGATCCACTTCTCGAAAACGGTCCAAACTTAGCGCCTCCAGGATACGGCGCCCCTCTTCGTCCCGATGCATGCCGACGAGGGCCTGCCGGAAGAGCCGAACCGTCTTCTCATCCAGTGCACCGGCCGCCACCAGAGGCGGAAACCCGAAGGCCGGGGAGCGCTCCACAATGTGAATCCCCTGAAACCAATCCGGCTCATGGCACCGCAAGGTCTCATAGACGTATCCGTCCACCGCGCCGCCATCGGCAAGCCCGGAGGCCACCGCATGAATCACCTTTCGATGACTCCAGGTAAAGAAGGTCCGCTGGAAGAAGGACAAGGGATCGTGCCCGGCCTCCACCAGACGGTAGTTCGGGTAGAGCCAGCCGGAGTTCGAATCGGGATCGGCAAAAGCGAAGACCTGATGCTGCAACGAGATCAACCCCTCCCCCGGTCGGCGGGAGATGATGTAGGAGCGGTAGAGCGTCCGCCCCCGGTGGACCGGGGCCGCGACGAGACGCAAGTCGTCCCCGTGAACCACATAGGGATAGCCGCAAAGCCACGCCGCATCAAGCCCACCCCCCCGCAGCAGGCCGACGATCTCCTCATAGCTGGTCCGCCGCAGCATCTCCACCGGCCGCTGTAGCCGGACCGCCAGATCATCCCGCCAGCCCTGCAACAACTGGATTTGTTCATCCAGGATCACCGGGGTCAGACCGAGCCGGAAGGACTCGGAGCGTTCCCGCGACGAAACCTCGCCCCATGGCAGAGCCAAACCCACGGGGGCCAACACCATCTGCTTGAGAAGCCACCGCCGGCTTAACGTTACCTTCAAGTAACCTCCTGCCGAAGCACCCTGGGGACGGCGTTACGACTCAGTAACGCCGTCTAAAACGATCATCCCACCTCAATGGGACATGTTGCCACACACCAATGGGTTAGGTGGGCCAATTTGCCGCAATCTGGAACGGCTCTACATGGCACGCCTATTGCTAAATGTGCCAGAGCGCCGCACCCGATCCGGCACGAAACCCG
>SKYL01000203.1 GCA_007127935.1 Halorhodospira sp.
ACTACTTCGTCCTCGGCGACAACCGGGATCGCAGCGCCGACAGCCGGATGTGGGGCCCGGTGGCCGACGAGTTGCTGGCCGGGCGGGCGTTCCTGATCTGGATGAGTTGGGATGCGCGGGAGAACCGCGTGGTATGGGACCGTATCGGGGATCGGATCGAGTAGCGATGATGAGCGATCTCGACGAACTGCAAGAGCGTCTCGGCTACACCTTCCGGGAGGCGGGTCTCCTGGAGAATGCATTGACCCACCGCAGCGCCGACGGACCGCACAACGAGCGCATGGAGTTCCTCGGTGACGCGGTATTGAACTTCACCATCGCCCACGAGGTGTACCACCGCCGCCCGGAGGAGAGCGAGGGGACCCTGTCGCGCTTGCGGGCGAGTCTGGTCAACCGTTCCAGCTTGGCCGCCATGGCCCGGACGTTGCAGTTGGGGCGCCACCTCCGCCTCGGCGGGGGCGAGATGAAGAGCGGCGGACAGCGGCGGGAATCGATCCTGGCCGACGCCATGGAGGCCGTCTTCGGCGCCATCTACCTCGACAGTGACTACACCACCGCCGCCGGGGTGATTACCACCCTCTACCGGGAGCGTCTGGAGACCCTCCCTAAAGACTCGGCGCCCAAGGACCCGAAGACCCGGCTCCAGGAGGCGCTCCAGTCCGACCGCCGGCCGTTGCCCTCCTACCGGGTGGTGGCGGTGACCGGCAAGGCGCACCGGCAGACCTTCCGGGTCGAGTGCTCGGTGCGTGACGGGAGCGAGACCGCCACCGGCGAGGCCGGCAACCGGCGCCAGGCGGAGCAGCGGGCCGCCGAGGCGATGTTGGTGGTGATCGGGGCCGAGGCGCCCCCCGGGCAGAGCCAATGAATCTTTCAGAGATGCTCCAGCACAGTGGGATGTGCGCCCTGGTGGGGCGGCCCAACGTCGGCAAGTCGACCCTGCTGAACGCCCTGCTGGGCCAGAAGGTGAGCATCGTCACCCGCCGGGCCCAGACCACTCGCCACCGCATCCTCGGCGTCGCCCACCGGGGGGAGGCGCAGATCGTCTTCGTCGACACCCCCGGTATCCACAAGGGGGCGAAGAAGGCGCTTAACCGCCGTCTTAACCGCGCCGCCCTGGGCGTGCTGGCGGATGTGGACGTGGCGGTGATGGTGACCCGAGAACTCCAGTGGACCGACGAGGATCAGGCCGTGGCCGACGCGCTGCGGGAGGCCAGTATCCCCGCCATCGCCGCGGTTAACCAGGTGGATTTGATCAAGGATAAGGCCGCGCTGCTGCCGTATTTGGAGCGGTTGGGGGCGATGGATCTGTTCCAGGCCATCGTCCCCATCTCCGCCCTGCGCCGGGTCAACCTGGAGGCGTTGGAGGCCGAGGTGGTCTCCCGTCTGCCGCCGGGTCCGCCGTTCTACCCCACCGACACGATCACCGATCGCGGCCTCGCCTTTCGGCTCGGCGAGTTGGTGCGCGAGCAGTTGATGAGCGTGTTGGGGGAGGAGGTCCCCTACGCCACCACCGTGCAGGTGGAGGCGCTGGAGCAGGAGGGGCGGCTGACCCGCCTCTCGGCGGTGATCTGGGTGGAGCGTGAGGCCCAAAAGCCCATCGTCATCGGGCGCGGCGGCAAGCGGCTCAAGCGCATCGGCCGCGAGGCGCGGGAGGAGATGGAGCGGATCACCGGCGGCAAGGTTCACCTAGAGTTGTGGGTGAAAGTACGCGAGGGCTGGACGACGGACGAGCGCGCCGTGAGTGAGTTCGGGTATTGAGTGGAACGTTGACGCCGGCGTGGGTGCTCCACCGGCGGCCTTACCGTGACAGCAGTGTCCTGGTGGAGTTGTTTACCGAAGGGCACGGCCGGGTGGGGGCGGTGGCCCGCGGCGTGACCTCGCGGGGCTGGCAGGGGTTGCTGGAGCCGTTCACGCCGCTGCTGGTGGGGTGGGGCGGCCGGGGGGAGTTGAAGACGCTGACCACCGTGGATACCGGCGGTGCCGCGCGGCCGCTGCGAGGGGAGGCGTTGGCGTGCGGCTTCTACCTCTCCGAGTTGCTGTTGCGGCTGACCCGCCGGGACGACCCCCACCCGCGGACGTGGTACGCCTACGGCCGAACCCTGGAGGCGTTGGCCGAAGGGGTGCCCGGTGACGCCGGCGACGGCGCGGGGGGCGGCGGAAGCGCCGGAGAGTCCGCGATGCGGGGATTCGAAGTGGTCCTGCTCCGGGAGTCCGGCTACGGGATGGAACTGCGGGAGGACCGCCACGGGGCGCCCATCGAGCCGGATCGTGTCTACCGCTATCGTGTGGAGGCGGGGGCGGAGCCGGTGGACGGCGGTGGCGTGGCGGACGGTGTCGCCGACAGCGCGGCGGCCTACGGTGTGGAGGTCCGCGGCGGGACGTTGCTCGCCCTGGCCGAAGGCCGGCTGAGCGGGGAAGGGCAACTGCGGGAGGCGCGGCGGTTGATGCGCACGGTGGTCCACCACCACATGGGCGGGCGGCCGCTGCGCAGCCGGGAACTGTTTCAGTCGTTCCGCACGGCGGGGCGGCCGTAAAGGGGAAGAACATGGGGCTGTATAAAGAATCCATCGGCTTGGGGGTCAACATCGACCACGTGGCGACCCTGCGCCAAGCCCGGGGCACCCTCTACCCTGACATCCTCCACGCCGCCGCCGAGGCGGAGCGGGGCGGGGCCGACGCCATCACCGTCCACCTGAGGGAGGACCGGCGGCATATCCAGGACCGGGACGTGGAGCTGCTGGTCGAGCGGGTCCAGACGCGGATCAATCTGGAAATGGCGGTCACCGACGAGATGGTGGAGATCGCCGTACGGCTGCGCCCCGCCGACTGCTGCCTGGTGCCGGAGCGGCGGGAAGAACTGACCACCGAGGGGGGGCTCGACGTGGCCGCCGACCCGGAGCGGATCGCCGACGCCTGCCGCCGCCTCGCTCGGGCGGGGATCCGGGTGTCGCTCTTCATCGACCCCGAGGTGGCACAGCTGGAGGCGGCGGCGGGTTGCAGCGCGGGCGTGGTGGAACTCCACACCGGGGCCTACGCCAATGCCCGGACTCCTGAGGAGCGCGACCGGGAACTGGCCCGTCTCGCCAATGCGGTGGAGGCGGGCCTGGAACTCGGTCTGCAGGTCAATGCGGGCCACGGTCTTCACTACCACAACGTGGAGCCGGTGGCCGCGCTGCCCGGGATCGCCGAGTTGAACATCGGCCACGCCATCGTGGCACGGGCCATCCTCGACGGCTTGGCCCCGGCGGTGGCCGAGATGAAGCGGTTGATGCGCGCCGCCGCCGCATGATCGCCGGCATCGGCACCGACATCGTCGCCGTGGAGCGGGTGGCCGCCGCCCTCCGCCGTCACGGTGAACGCTTCGCCGCACGGGTCCTCACCGCCGGGGAGTTGGCGGGGTTTCAACGGTCACAGCACCATACCGCCTTCGTGGCCCGGCGGTTCGCCGCCAAGGAGGCGGCGGTGAAGGCACTGGGGACCGGGTTCACCGGCGGAATCGGTCTGCGGGACGTGGAGGTGGTTTCCGATCCCCGGGGCCGTCCGTTGCTGCGGTTGCACGGTGCGGCCCGGGAACGGGCCGCCGAGTTGCGGGTGGTGGATCAACACCTGAGCATCAGTGACGAGCGTGACTACGCGGTGGCGTTCGTGGTCCTGATCGCCGGAGAGGGAGGACGCGCCCCGTGAACGTACTCGCCTTCGATATCGAGACCATCCCCGACCCGGTGGCCGGACGGCGAATCTACGGCCTGGAAGGGCTGGACGACGACGACACCGCTCGGGCCATGGCGGCCCGTCGGCGCCAGGAGACCGGGGGTTCCGAGTTCATGCGCCTCCACCTCCACCAAGTGGTGGCCATCTCGCTGGCCGGCGTGGTGGAGGGGCGGTTCCGCGTCTGGTCCCTGGGTGAACCGGAGGACGGCGAGCCCACGCTGTTAAAGCGCTTCTTCGAGGGCGTGGAGCGCTATACGCCGGTGCTGGTTTCGTGGAACGGCGGCGGTTTCGACATCCCGGTCCTCCACCACCGCGCCCTGATCCACGGCGTCTCGGCGCCGCGCTACTGGGAGAGCGGCGCCGGCGACCCCGCCTTCCGTTTCAACAACTACACCAACCGCTTCCACGAGCGCCACACCGACCTGATGGACGTGCTCTCCGGCTACCAACTGCGCGGCGCGGCGCCGCTGGACGAAATCGCCACGTTGTGCGGCTTCCCCGGCAAGATGGGGATGAGCGGCGCCGATGTGGCTGGCGCCGTGGCCCGGGGCGAACTGGAGGCGGTGCGCAACTACTGTGAGACCGACGCCTTGAATACCTATCTGCTCTATCTGCGCTTCCAACTGCTGCGCGGCCATCTCGACGAGACCGGCTACGGGAACGAGTGCCGCCGCGTCGCCGAGGCCCTGGAGGGCAGCGATCGCGGTCACCTGACCGAATTCCTGGAGGCGTGGCGTGGGGCGTAGGCGCAGGCGGCTCCCCGCCGATCCGGTGGAGGCGCGGATTACCGCCATGTCCCATGAGGGGCGGGGGATCGCGCACCACAACGACCGCACCGTCTTTGTCGACTTCGCCCTGCCGGGGGAGCGGGTCTTGTTCCGCTATACCAAGCTGCGCCGCGCGCGCGCCGACGCGGTGGCCGAGACCGTGCTGGAGCCGGCGGCGGAGCGCATCGCCCCCGGCTGCGCGCATTTCGGCGTCTGCGGCGGCTGCGCGCTCCAGCACCTCTCCCCGGAGGATCAACGGGCGCACAAGGAACGGGTGGTGCTGGAGTTGATGGAGCGCGTCGGCGGAGTGACGCCCGAGCGGGTGCTGCCGCCGCTGACCGGTTCCGTTTGGGGCTACCGCCGCCGGGCCCGTCTCGGGTGCAAGTACGTGGAGAAAAAGGGCGGCCAACTGGTGGGGTTCCGGGAGAAACACAGCCCACTGATCACCCCGCTACAGCGGTGTCCGATCCTCGACCCGCGCGTGGGGGAACACCTGCCCGCGCTGGCCGCCGGGATCGAGGGGCTGTCGGTGCCCCACCGCATTCCACAAGTGGAAGTGGCGTGTGGGGACGATGCGGTGGTGCTGGTCCTGCGGCACCTGGAGCCGTTGAATGACGCCGATATCGATGTGTTGGCGGCGTTGGGGGAGCGGTACGGATGGAGTTTCTACTTGCAGCCAGGCGATGAGTCCACTGCGGCGCCGTTGCCCACCGGCGGAGGCGCCTCGCTGACTTATCGTCTTCCCGAGTTCGACGTTGAGTTGGCCTTCCGGCCCACCGACTTTGTCCAGGTCAACGCCGAGATCAACCGGTACATGGTGAGCCAGGCTGTGGAGTGGCTGGAGCCGGCGCCGGGGCGGAAGATCCTGGAACTCTTTTGTGGGCTGGGCAATTTCTCGTTGCCCCTGGCCCGCCTGGGGGCGGCGGTGACCGCCCTGGAAGGGGAGAAGGGGCTGGTGGAGCGGGCTCGAAGCAACGCCGCCGCCAATGGGCTGGAGGCCCGGTTCGAGGTGGCCGATCTGACGCGCAGCGACGCCTGGCCGGTGCCGGCGGCGCCCTACGACGCGGTGTTGCTCGACCCGCCGCGCACCGGCGCCGCCGAGTGCCTGGAGGTGGTGGCCCGGTCCGGCGCGTCGCGGGTGGTCTACTGCTCCTGCGGGCCGGCGACCCTGGCGCGGGATGCCGGGATTCTGGTCCGCGAGCACGGCTTCCGGCTGACGGCGCTGGGCATCATGGATATGTTTCCGCACACTGCTCACGTGGAGAGCTTCGCCGTCTTTGATCGATAGGGGACTGATTGGGAGAGCACCATGACGCACCGCTACAAGATCCACTCCCGCGAACGGGGCTACGAAGGGTTCCTACGGGTGGATAAGTTTCAAATCAGCCACGCCCTCTACGGCGGTGGGATGTCGCCGGTGTTGACGCGGGAGTGTCTGATGCGCGGGGTGGCGGTGGGAGTGCTGCCCTACGACCCGGAGCGCGATACGGTGCTGCTGGTGGAGCAATTCCGTATCGGCGCGTTGGAGGACGAGCGCGGGGCGTGGATCGTGGAGACCATCGCCGGTCTCGCCGAGCCGGGGGAGGAACCGATGGCCGTGGCCCGGCGCGAGTCCATGGAGGAGGCGGGAATCGAGGTGGCCGAGCTGGAACTGATCGCCGACTATCTGCCCAGCCCCGGTGCCTGTACCGAGCGGGCCTTGCTCTACTGCGGGCGCTTCGACAGCCGGGGCGCTGGGGGGGTCTTCGGGCTCGACGAGGAGCACGAGGATATCCGCGCCGAGGTCTACCCGGTGGAGGAGGCCATCCGCATGGTGGAGGATCGAGTCATCCGCTCCGCGATGCCGATCATCGCCTTGCAGTGGTTGGCCGCCCACCGCCGCCGGCTGCGCGAGGCGTGGACCGACGGTAATTGGCAAGAAGCCCTTTGGGAGAATGATTAACTAGATACGACGAGCCTGTTCCGCCGCGTTGCCGGTATAGGCGGCCGGGGTCAACGACCTCAGCCGGGCCTTGGCGTCGTCCGGTAGAGCGAGCCCATCAATGAAGGCCCGCACCGTGGCCTCGTTGATCTCCTTGCCCCGAGTCAGCTCCTTGAGCTGTTCATAGGGGTTAGGCGCCCCATGGCGGCGCATCACGGTCTGGATCGCCTCGGCCAGCACCTCCCACGCCCCGTCCAGGTCGCCCTCCAGGCGCACCGGATTCGCTTCCAGCTTGCCGATCCCCTTCTCCGCCGACTTCAACGCCACCAGCGTGTGCCCCAGGCCGAGGCTGACGCTGCGCAGGGCGGTGGAGTCGGTGAGATCGCGCTGCCAGCGGGAGACCGGCAGCTTGCGCGCCAAGTGGTCGAGCAGGGCGTTGGCGATGCCCAGGTTCCCCTCCGCGTTCTCGAAGTCGATGGGGTTCACCTTGTGGGGCATCGTCGACGAGCCGATCTCCCCGGCCACCGTCTTCTGCTTGAAGTAGCCGAGGGAGATGTACCCCCAGACGTCCCGGCAGAAGTCGATCAGGATGGTATTGAGCCGGGCGGTGGCGTCGAACAGCTCGGCGATCCAGTCGTGGGGCTCGATCTGGGTGGTGTAGGCGCTCCACTCCAGGCCGAGTTGTTCCACACAGCAGCGGGCCAGACGCTCCCACTCCACTTCCGGGTAGGCCACCAGGTGGGCGTTGAAATTGCCGACGGCGCCGTTGATCTTGCCCAGGGGCGTCACGGCGGCCACCGCCCGCCGCTGGCGCTCCAGACGGTGGACGAAGTTGGCGATCTCCTTGCCGAGGGTGGTGGGGGAGGCGGTCTGTCCGTGGGTGCGGGAGAGCATGGGCTGGTCGGCGTGGGCGTGGGCCAGCTCGCGCAGTTGCTCCACCACGCCGCCCAGCATGGGCAGCAAGACGTCGTCTCGACCCCCCTTGAGCATCAGGGCGTAGGCCAGGTTGTTGATGTCCTCGGAGGTGCAGGCAAAGTGGATAAACTCGCCGATGGCGGCCAGTTCCGGCTGTTCGGCCAGGCGCTCTTTCAGATAGTACTCCACCGCTTTCACGTCATGATTGGTGGTGGCCTCGTAGCGCTTGACCCGCTCGCCGTCGCCCACGCTGAAGTCGTCGATCAGACCCTGCAGGAAGGCCCTGGCGGCGTCGGACAGGGGGGGTACCTCTGGGATGCCGGGGTGGGCGGCCAGGGCCTCCAGCCAGCGCACCTCCACGATGACCCG
>SKYL01000066.1 GCA_007127935.1 Halorhodospira sp.
CACCGGCCCCGAAGAGCACGACTCGTTGGATGTGCCGCTGGAGATTCCGCCACGCCCGAGCTTCTCCCCGCTGGAGGACGACGGCCTGAAGGATGGGGACGGCTGGACCGATATCGACGATTTGCCGGTGGACGAAGTGCCGGTGCCGGAGACGGCGCCGGAGGTACGGCGTGAGGCCCCGCCCGCGGAACCGGCGGCGGCGCCGGAACCCGCACCCCAGCCGCCGCGGCGAGAGACGGCGGTGCCCACGCCGGTGGAGAGCGGTTACGTGGTGCAGGTGGGTAGTTTCTCCCGGGAGGAGAATGCCAGCGCCGAGCGGGACCGCATTGCCGGACTGGGCTTTACGGTCTTTGTGGATGAAGTGCCCCGGAATGGGGACGTGCTCTATCGGGTGCGGGTCGGTCCGGTGGTGGAACGTGACGAGGCGCGGGCGCTGCTGGAGGAATTGCGTGATCGGGCCAATGTCGAAGGCTATGTGGCGCGGCAGGGGTAGATGAACTGGCTCGATCTGGTCATCCTCGGGATCGTTTCCCTCTCGGCGTTGATCAGCCTGGTTCGCGGCTTCGTGCGGGAAGTGGTCTCGGTGGTCGTGTGGGCGGCGGCCTTCTGGCTGGGAATCCGGTACGCTGGGGTCCTTGCCGGGAACCTGGAAGGGGTGATTGCCTCGCCGACGGTCCGCCTGGGGGCGGCCTTCACTGCGCTGTTCGTCGCCGCATTGGTGGTGGGGGCGCTGGTGAACAATGCGTTGGGGGCGCTGGTCGGACGTACCGGTCTCACCGGCACCGACCGGCTACTGGGCGTCCTCTTCGGCGCCGGCCGGGGATTGGTGGTGACGGCGCTGTTGATCCTGGTGGTGGGCTTTACGCCGGCGCCCCAGGAGCGGTGGTGGAGTGAGTCGGTGCTGGTGACCGGGATCCAGCCGTGGATCTGCCGGGCCGGCGCCGGAGAGTGGTTCCAACGGTTGGGTACGGAGACACCGTTGGGGGAGCGGGGGCCCATGGGAGAGATGGCGTCCGCGTTGGAGTATTGGGTGACATACTGCGGCGAGCGGGGGCGCTGAGCGGCCGGGGACGGTCGGTATCAGCCGCTTCATCCGCCGGGAGGCAGGAAAACGCATGTGCGGTGTGATCGGTATGGTGGGCCGGGAGCCGGTGAACCAGTGGCTCTACGAGGCGCTGACCGTGCTTCAGCACCGGGGCCAGGACGCCGCCGGGATCATGACCTACGATGGCGGACAGCTCAATCTGCGCAAGAGCAACGGGTTGGTGCGCGATGTTTTTCGCACCCGCCACATGCGCCGGTTGACCGGGACCATGGGCATCGGCCACGTCCGCTACCCCACCGCCGGGTGCGAGAGTGAGGCCGAGGCGCAGCCGTTCTACGTCAATTCGCCCTACGGTATCTCGTTGGCCCATAACGGCAATCTGATCAACTCCCAGGCGTTGAAGCAGGAACTCTTCGTCTCCGACCTGCGCCACATCAACACCGACTCCGACTCCGAGATCCTGCTCAACGTCTTCGCCCATGAGTTGGCGCGCTCGGGCAAGACGCGGGTGGAGGTGGACGACCTCTTTGCCGCCGTCAGCGGCGTCCACCAGCGCTGCCGGGGCGCTTACTCGGCGGTCTCCATGATCAACGGCTGCGGCATCGTCGGTTTCCGCGACCCACACGGCATCCGCCCGCTCTGTTTCGGCGAGCGGGTGACGCCATTGGGCCGGGAGTACGCCATCGCCTCCGAGAGCGTGGCGCTGGACGTCCTCGGATTCACGCTGTTGCGGGAAGTGTTGCCCGGCGAAGCGGTCTTCATTGATATGGACGGTGTGCT
The DNA here is from genome assembly GCA_007127935.1 of Halorhodospira sp. Taxonomy (GTDB): domain Bacteria; phylum Pseudomonadota; class Gammaproteobacteria; order Nitrococcales; family Halorhodospiraceae; genus SKYL01. The sequence goes on from SKYL01000066.1 coordinate 1,826, forward strand.
GCATACCCGCCAGTGTGCCGAGCAGCCCACCCACTCGCCGTGCATCTTCGAGTACGTTTACCTCTCCCGGCCCGACTCCATCGTTGACGGCATCACCGTGCACAAGGCGCGGCTGCGCATGGGCGAGCGGCTGGCGGCGAAGATTCAGCGCGACTGGCCGGGCTTCGACGCCGACGTGATCATTCCCATTCCGGACACCAGCCGCACCGTGGCCATGCAGTTGGCTTATGAGTTGGAGGTGAAGTACCGGGAGGGGTTCATCAAGAACCGTTATATCGGGCGGACCTTCATCATGCCGGGCCAGGCGGTCCGGAAGAAGTCGGTGCGCCAGAAGCTCAACCCGATCCCGGTGGAGTTCCGGGGGCAGAATGTCCTGCTGGTGGACGACTCCATCGTCCGCGGCACCACCTCCCAACAGATCGTCCAATTGGCCCGGGACGCCGGCGCGGCCAAGGTCTATTTCGCGTCGGCGGCGCCGCCGGTGCGCTATCCCAACGTCTACGGCATCGACATGCCGGCGGCCGAGGAGTTGATCGCCCACAACCGTGACGAGGAGCAGATCGCAAAAGTGATCGGCGCGGACCGGCTGATCTATCAGGATCTGGAGGACCTCAAGGCCGCCGTCGGCGCCGGGAATCCGGCCATCCCCCGTTTCGATTGCTCCTGTTTCGATGGCGACTACGTCACCGGGGAGGTCAGCCCCGAGTATCTGGCGGGGGTCTCGGCTCTGCGTTCCGATGCGGCCAGGAGCCGGCGCCGGGAGGAAGAACTGGAGAACGTGGCCCTCCATAATCACTCTTGAGGAAAGGCAAGATGACATCCGACAGGGAGGCAATGTCCGGTTTCGATACCCGGGCCGTACGCGCCGGGCAGCGGCGCACCGACGAGCAGGAGAACGCGGAGCCGATCTTCCCCACCTCCAGTTTCACTTTTGAGAGCGCGGCCCAGGCGGCGGCCCGCTTCGCCGGCGACGAGGCCGGCAACATCTACTCCCGCTTCACCAACCCCACCGTGCGTACCTTCTGCCAGCGGCTGGCCGCCCTGGAGGGTGGCGAGGCGTGCGTCGCCACCGCCTCGGGGATGGCGGCGGTGCTCTCCACCTGTCTCGGGCTGCTGCGCTCCGGCGACCGGATCGTCGCCTCCACCGCGCTCTTCGGCACCACGCTCTCCCTCTTCCAGAAGTTCCTGCCGCGCTACGGCATCGAGGTGGCGTGGGTGCCGCTCACCGATTACCAGGCGTGGGAACAGGCGGCGGCGGTGCCGGGGACGCGGATGCTCTTCGCCGAGACACCGTCCAACCCGCTCAACGAGACCGCCGACATCCGCCGCCTGGCGGAGGTGGCCCACGCCGCCGGGGCGCTGCTGGTCATCGACAACTGCCTCTGTACCCCGGCCCTGCAACAGCCCCTGGCGCGGGGCGCCGACCTGGTAATCCACTCGGCCACCAAGTACCTGGATGGCCAGGGGCGCTGCATCGGCGGCGCCGTGGTGGGCGACGCCCAGCGGGTGGGGGAGGAGATCCACGGCTTCGTGCGGACCGCCGGGCCGTGCATGAGCCCGTTCAACGCCTGGGTCTTCCTCAAGGGGTTGGAGACGCTCTCGCTGCGCATGCGTGCCCACTGCGAGCATGCGGGCGCGGTGGCGCAATGGCTCCAGGACCATCCGGCGGTGCGGAAGGTGTACTACGCCGGGCTGCCGGATCACCCCCACCACCGCCTGGCCGCCGAGCAGCAGAGCGGCTTCGGCGGGGTGGTCTCCTTCGAGGTCGCCGGCGGCCGGGAGGCGGCGTGGCACGTCATCGACACCACGCGGATGCTCTCCATCACCGCCAACCTGGGGGACGCCAAGTCCACCATCACCCATCCGGCCACCACCACCCACGGCAGCGTCACCCAGGAGCAGCGGGACGCCGCCGGCATCGGCGAGGGGCTGATACGGGTGTCGGTGGGGTTGGAGGACCCCGAGGATGTGATCCGGGATCTGGAGCGGGGTCTGGGGACCCTGGGCGCGACATGACCATCGGGCGGGCGGCGGCCGGTTTGGCGTTGGCCGTCCTCTTCGCCTCCGCCCCCGCCGTGGCCGAGGAGCGCGGCGTGGTGGCGCTGCCCTTCGTCTTTTCTTCCCCGGAGACTGGGATTGCCGTTGCCGGGACGGCGATGTACTTCTCCCGAAAGGAGTTGGCCACCGGCTACACCGGCACCAATATCGTCAGTGTCTCCGGGCTCTACACCGAGGAGTCGCAGTATATGGCCGCCCTCAGCGCAGGATTCTACCTGGGCAGCGGGCGGTGGCGGGTCAACAATCGGCTCAGTGTCTCGGAGTTCCCCACTCATTTCTACGGGATCGGCAACATGACGCCCGAGGCCGCCGAGGAGAAGTACACGCCGGAGCAGCGTGCCAACGAATTGACCTTGCAGCGGTGGCTTGGCGAGCGTTGGTATTTCGGGCTGCGCTGGGACGCCCGGAGCATCCGCATCTTAGAGGCGGAAGAAGATGGCGTAGTGGCGGAGTACTACCGGGAACGGGGGCTTGAGATCCGGGAGGAGCGATTGCATGGCGTCGGTGTTGTGCTGACCCGTGACAGCCGCAACGCGCCGTTCTTCCCGACCATGGGCAGTCAGACCACCCTGATCGCAATGCACTATCCATCGAGTCTGGGAAGTCAGGCGGATTTTCAACGATACGGGGCTGACCACCGACAGTATTTGCGCCTGGGCCGGGCAGGTGCATTGGCGCTGCAATTGCAGGGCAGTCGGGCCACCTCCAATACGCCCTTGCCTCTCCAACCCAAACTCGGGGGTGGGGAAACCATGCGCGGCTTTTATCAGGGACGGTATGTCGATGAGATCTATCTCTCCAGCCAGGTTGAGGCGCGGTTCCCGATTATCGGTCGTTGGCAGGGGGTGCTTTTTGCCGCTGCCGGTGATGTCTTTTCCGGGACTTCGGAGATCACCGATGAGCATCTCAAGACCAGCGCCGGGGCGGGGGTCCGCTACGCATTGCAGCAGCGCCACCGGATCAACCTGCGTCTCGACGTGGCCCGTGGCTATACCCGGGGTGACGCGGAGGAGAGCGATAAGGTTTCGATTTATTTCAATTTTACCGAGGCCTTCTGATCGGTTTTCCCGGTCTCCCGACGCTTGAAACTGGGGTGGGGGTGATGCACGATGAAATCCCCGACGGGAGGCGGGGTTCTCCCGCCCTCTCCAGAGAAGGAGATATCGCCCTCGCATGCGCCGCTCACCCATGGAACGAGCCGCCGTCCCCGACAGGAAGCCCGAGCGCGCCGCGGTGGGCGAGTGGCAGTTGGGAGAGGTCCTTCATCATCTCCAGGACGGCGTCATGGTCACCGACGCCGAAACCCGCATCCTCTACGTCAACCGGGCCTTTACCTTGATGACCGGTTACGGCGAGGAGGAGGTCCTCGGTGAGACGCCGCGTATCCTCCAGTCGGGCCGCCACGAAGCCGATTTCTATCGCGCGATGTGGGGGGCGATCCGCGAGGACGGTCTCTGGTCCGGGGAGATCTGGCATCGCCGTAAAGATGGGGCGGAGCACGCCAAGCGATTGACGATCAACGCCATCCCCGATGGCCGTGGTATCACCCGCAACTACCTCGGTGTCTTTAGCGATATCTCCGACCTGATGCGCTCCCGGCGGGAACTGGAGCACTTGGCCAGCCACGACCCCCTCACGGGGCTGCCCAACTGGCTGCTCTTCAAGGACCGGGTGGGCCACGCCCTGGAGCGGGCCGAGCGTCTGGGCCACCAGTTGGCGCTGGTCTTTCTCGACGTGGACCACTTCAAAGACATCAACGAGAGCCTCGGCCACTCCATCGGTGACCGGCTGCTGCGGCGTATGGCGGAGCGGCTGAAGGAGGGGGTGCGCACAGAGGACACCCTGGCCCGGTTGGCCGGGGACCGCTTCAACGTCTGTCTGGAGCGGGTCGAAGGAGCGGAGGAGGCGCTTGTCTCGGCTCGCCGCCTCCACTTGGCCATGGCCGAGCCGTTCCAACTGGGGCCGCACTCATTGCACCTGCCGTGTAGCATTGGCATCAGCATGTTCCCCCGGGATGGAACCACGGTCGAGGCGTTGATGCGTAACGCCGATTCGGCCCTTCACTCGGCCAAGGAGGCGGGGCGGAACGCCATTCGCTTCTACACCGAGGAACTCACCCGCAGGGCCGACCACCGTTTGAGAATGGCCCAGGAACTGCGCAAGGCGCTGGACCGGGACCAATTGATCCTCTTCTATCAGCCCCAGGTGGAGATGGTGAGCGGCCGGGTCGCGGGGGTCGAGGCGTTGGTGCGCTGGAGTCACCCGGAAGAGGGAATCTTGGGTCCGGCGAGCTTCATCCCGTTGGCCGAGGAGATGGGGCTGATGTCCGATGTCGGCCGGTGGGTGCTGCGCATGGCGTGCCGACAGGGCCAGGCGTGGCTCGAGGACGGTCGCCACTTCGGCCGCATGGCGGTGAATATCTCGGCGCGCCAGGTCCATGATGGCAACCTGGCGGATGGGGTCCGCTACGCGCTCCGGGAGTCGGGGTTGCCGCCCGAATACCTGGAACTGGAGATCACCGAGTCTGCCCTGATGGACATCGACACCGGGGTCATGGAGACCTTGGGGGCCATTCGCGGGATGGGGGTCGGGTTGGCCATTGACGACTTCGGGACCGGCTACTCGTCCCTGCTCTATCTCAAACGATTGCCGTTGACCAAGCTCAAGATCGACCGGGGGTTCGTACAGGATATGGCGAGTAGCGCCGAGTCCCGGGGGATCGTCCGCACCATCATTGCCTTGGCACGGACCCTTGATCTTAATCTGGTGGCAGAGGGGGTCGAGACCGAGGTCCAGCGGGACCTCCTGCTGGAGGAAGAGGTACGGGTGGGACAGGGCTTCCTCTGGTGGCGGCCGGAACCGTTCCCCCAACTCCCCTGCGTCGGCGGACGGCCTTCGCCCTAGTGGTAGACGCGGACGTCGGCGTCCACCCGGGAGCCGTCCTCGATCCGATCACCGGGGTGGGTGATGACGACCTCGCCCGCCGTCAGGCCGCCGGTGATCTGGGTCCAGAGCCCACTGCGGCGCCCGGGGGTCACCGTCCGCGTGCGGGCGTGGTCGTCCTCCACCACGAAGACCACCCACTCGCCGTCCCGGCGGAAGAGGGCGCTGGTGGGGATGTGGATCACATCGTCCCCCTCCCAGAGGACGAACCGGGCCTCCACCCGGAACCCGTGGCCCAGGCGCTCCCACGCCTCGCGGGGGCTGATGATCTCCAGCAGCACCGGGACCCGTTGCTCCTCCACGCCGAGGGCCGAGATCCGCTCGAAGCCGGCCGGTTCCACCCGGCGTACCCGCGCCTCCAGCGGCTCCGCCTCGCCCCACCGCTCCAGGATCGCCCGCATGCCGGGGCGGACCCGCACCGCGTCCATGGAGAGGAGGTCGACGCGGACCTCCAAGTCGGTCTCTAGGTCCCCGATCTCCAAAACCGGCTCGCCGGCCTGGAGCGGCCCCTCGCAGCAGCGGTGGCGGCGGATCACGGTGCCGTCGATGGGTGCGCGGACCCCCAGGGTGGGTTGATCGCCGGGGGCGCGTTCGCCGTCGGCCACGGCAAGCACCGCCCGCGCCGCCTCCAACTCGAA
>SKYL01000067.1 GCA_007127935.1 Halorhodospira sp.
AACAACCTCCGGAGTGCCCCCCATCCGCCGCCGGGGCCTCCGGTGGCGGGTTTTCCCCATCGAGACGCGCCAGGACCTTGGCGTCCCAGCCGTAGATGTCGTCGCGGTATTGAATCAACCCATTTTCATCGATCCACGCGGTGCGGTAGAGGATGTGGATCGGGGTCCGCTCGCGGACCCGGACCTCGATCTCCTCGTCGCGGTTGAGCAGGCCGCGGATCTCCATGGTGTCCATCCGCTGCGGCTCCAACAGCCACGAGGCAAGGAGCGACGGGCGGCGGATACGGATACAACCGGCGCTGAAGGCGCGCACCTCGGCGTCCAGCAGGTGGCGGTCCGGGGTGTCGTGAATGTTGACGAAGAACCGGTTGGGGAAGAGGAACTTCGCTTGCCCCATGGGATTGGTCGGGTGGGGCGCCTGGCGCAGGCGGTAGTCGAACGACAGGGGCGGCACCGTCCAGTCGACATCGGCCGGGTCGACCTCCACCTCGACGCCACGCTCGTCCGGCGGCTTGAGGACCGTGAAGCGCCGCTCCACCACTTGGCCCGGGTCGGCCCGGAAGACCGGCAACAGATCCCAGATGGCGATGGTGTGGGGCACCTCCCAGTAGGGGCTGAAGACGATGGACTCCATGCGGTGGGAGAAGTTGGGGGTGGCCCGCCGGGGCTGACCGATGACGATGGGCATCTCGAAGGCCGTCTCCCCATTCTCCACCGACCGCAGGCGGAAATCGGTCAACTCCACCTGGATCTCGCGCCGGGGACGGCTGCGGGGCAGCCAGCGGTGGCGCTCCAGGTTGACCTTCAGCCGGTCGATCCGTTGTTGCAGCGCCTCGTCCACCTCCCAACCGTGGGCCCGGTACTCATCGCGGATGCGCTGATCGCGCACCAGGGCCTCGCGCAGGCCGCGATAGCCAGGATCATCGGGGGCGAGCCCGGCAAGCACTTGGCGTGAATCACCGTCGGGCAGGGTCTCCAGCAGGATCTCCACCGGATCACGGAAGGTGCGCCGCAACCCCCATACCGGGTGGTGCTCGTCGGCATCAAGCCGCCCGGTCTGGAGATCTGCGGCGAGGCGCAGGAACGTGGTGGTGAAGAGCGCCTCCACCCGCGCCACCGCCAACTGCGCCTCCTGCAGCTCTTCTGGGGTACGGCCGCGCACCGCGTTGAGCGCCGCCACCAGGTCCCGGTGGCGGTAGTACTCGGGGCGCAGGCCGTGGGTCAGGGCGTCTTCCACCGCCGCCACCAGGCCGTCCGCCGCCGGCACCGGCCCGTCCGCGTCGGTCCACGCCGGACGCGGGCCGTGCGCCTGGTAGAAGGCGGCCACGTCCTCCGGCACCGCCGACGGATAGACCTCGTCCCACTGGGACGGGTCCACGGCGGCAGTCAGCAATACCAGTGCGGCGGTCAGCCCTTCCATTCTCCCAGCCCATAATTCCCGTATGGGCGCAGATGGTACCAGGAGGCCGGTGTCGCTGGGGCCGCTTCACAAGGTGTTACATTCGGAGGGTGACCGCCATGCCGAGGGTGATATCCGGGCTGGCGTCGTAGAGGCCGAGACCGAGGTAGGGGCGCAGCCGGATCTCACCGGCATCCAACAAGGCCCCAAACAGCAGGTCCATGTGGTTGCCGGGCGCGACGGGCGCCTCGTCACCCTTCAGTTCCACATTGAGGTGAAAGCCGGTGCCCATAGGGTGGGCGTAGCCCACGCCCCAGTTCGCGTAGCTGCCCCCGATATCGTTATCCTGCACCGTGTATCCCACCTCGCCATACAACAAGCCCGCCCCGAGACTCCGGCGCATGGGGAGGTTGACGTAGAAATCGAGGCCGTCGCTGGGGTAGGGCGCCACATCGTCCTCGCCCCCGGCGCGTACCCCCACCTCCAGGGCGGCATGGGCGTTGAGGGCCAGTTTCATAAAACCGGTGATCCCCTGGAGCCCGGATTCGTCCGGTGCGCCGTCGTCATCCTCGGAGTTGTTCACAAAGACGAAGTACGCACCAATCTCCAGGCCGTCATCGACACCGTGGGCGGCGCCCACCGGGCCGAGGCGCAAATTGTTGTAATCGGCGCCGTCCCCCGCGCCGGGGCCCGGACCACCCCCCGGGACGCGGCTTTCACGACCGACCTCATAGGCCGCATCGGCAAAGAATTCCGTGGTCCCCACGGGAAGCACATCCGCCCGCCCGATCTGCAGTGGGCGCGGCTCGGCCGCCACCGGTACGCTCGTCACCACCGCCGCCAGTAGAGTGGCCGGCAAGACCTTCACGACGCGGTTCCGCTTCATTGGAGTTCTCCCTTTTAGAGTAGGCCCGGCACCGGCCCGGGTAGCGTCAACGTTGACCTGAAGTTTGGTTGCTGCACCGCGCCATAGCAAGAAACCCGTCCAGTGGCGTGCATTTCCACCCGGTCATCGCCCGAAAGGGGTTGATTCTCTTCCCCCGCGGTTTCATCTTGTGGAGAAGACGCCGCCGGGGCGGACCCGGAGACTGACCGGAGAGACGAGATGCTGGACAGCAAGACCATTGATGAACTGGCTCGCCGCCTGACCGCCAGCCTGCCGGCCGGGGTTCGGGAGTTTCAGGCCGAGATGGAGAAGAACGTGCGCGGCTCGCTGCAGGCCGGCTTCTCCCGCCTCGACTTGGTGACGCGGGAGGAGTTCGACGCCCAGGCCAAGGTTTTGGCGCGGACCCGCGCCCATTTGGATGAACTGGCTGAACGGGTAGCGGCGCTGGAGAGCGCGGCCCCACCGAAGGCGGGATCGTCCAAGGCCGGCACCGCCGGACGCAAGAACACCAAGGGGTCGGCCGCCAAGGGATCGCCGGCCGAAGAGTAAACCCGCTGCACGGGGCCGGCGACTTTGCCGCTCGCCGGCCCGGCGTGGCACGCGACAACCAGTCAGCCAGGGAGGGCGGCCTATGTCATTGGCCGTGGTGCATACCCGGGCGGCGGTGGGGATCGACGCCCCGCCGGTCGCCGTAGAAGTCCACTTGGCGCCGGGGCTCCCGGCGCTCTCCATGGTCGGCCTGCCCGAGACCGCGGTGCGCGAGGCCCGGGACCGAGTGCGCAGCGCCATCCTCAACAGCGGCTACACCTTTCCCCCGGGCCGCGTCACCGTCAACCTGGCCCCCGCCGACCTGCCCAAGGGCGGCGGACGTTTCGACTTGGCCATCGCGGTGGGCATCCTCACCGCATCGGGGCAACTTCCGGCCGAGGTGGAACGGTTCGAACTACTGGGCGAGCTGGCGCTGGGCGGCGGCCTTCGGGGTGTCGGGGCGGTGTTGCCAGCGGCGCTGGCGGCCCGGCGTGCGGGGCGCGACCTGCTGGTGGCCTCCGGTGATCGGGAAGAGGCCGCCCTGGTCCACCCCGGTGGCGTCTACGCCGCCGCCACCCTGCTGGAGGCATGCCGCCACATGGCGGAAGGCACCCTGGAACCGGCCTTGCCGCTACCGGCCGAGGACGCCATGCGCCGTTCCGGTGAGGCGGCCCTGAAGGTCACCGTGGACTTGGCCGAGGTACGTGGCCAGTGGCCGGCCCGGCGGGCGGTCGAGATCGCCGCCGCCGGCGGCCTGCACCTGCTGCTGATGGGTCCACCGGGCACCGGCAAGAGCATGCTCGCCATGCGCCTGCCCGGGCTGTTGCCGCCGTTGGAAGAAGGAGCGGCGCTGGAGGTGGCCGCCATCCGCTCGGTGAGCGGCGAAGGGCTCGATCCCGCCCGGTGGCGGACCCCACCGTTCCGTGCCCCCCACCACACCGTCTCCGCCGCCGCGCTGGTGGGCGGGGGCGCCGCACCGGCACCCGGGGAGGTCTCATTGGCCCACCACGGGGTGCTCTTTCTCGACGAACTGCCCGAACTGCCGCGTCACGCCCGCGAGGCGCTGAGGGAGCCGCTGGAGCGCCGCCGGGTCACCGTGGCCCGGGCCGGGGGGCATCTCACCTTCCCGGCGTCGTTCCAACTGGTGGCGGCGATGAATCCGTGCCCGTGCGGATTCTGGGGCGACCCCGGACGGCCGTGCCGCTGCACGCCGGAACAGGTGGCCCGCTATCGGGGACGGTTGTCCGGGCCGCTCCTCGATCGTTTTGATCTCGCCGTGGAGGTGCCGAGGCTGACCGCCACCGAGCTGACTCACGCCCAACCGGGAGAGCCCAGCGCCGTGGTGCGGGATCGCGTGGCGGCGGCCCGGCGGTGGCGGATGAAACGATCGGGCTGTATGTCGGCGGCGCTGGAAGGAGAGGCCCTGCGCACCGCCTGCCGTTTGGAATCCGATGGTGCGGCCCTGTTGGAGGAGGCCACCGAACGCCTGGGCCTCTCCCCGCGCGGCCACGCCCGGCTACTCCGGGTGGCACGGACCATCGCCGACCTCGCGGGGGCGGAGCGGATCACCACCGGTCACGTGGCGGAGGCCATCACCCTGCGTCGGCCACTGACCATGGAGCCCTCCTGAAGCCGTGGTTTAGGGCTCGACCCCCGCCTCGTCGAGGATCCACAGCACCGTCTGCCGGATCTCCGCGTCGGTCAGCCCCGGCCGCCCGGCCCGGGCCGGCATCGCCCCGCGGCCTTGGATGACGCTGCTAATAATGCCGTCGAGGCCGCGGGCATCGAGCACCCGCCGCCACGCATCGGGGTCATCCAGTTTCGGGGCGTCGGCCACGCCGATCAGATGGCACGCCTGGCAAACCGATTGGTAGATCTCCGCCGGCGGGCGGCCCTCGTACGGCGCCTCATCGGCCCGCGCCTCGTCGGCCACCTCCGGCTCCAGCTCCGCATCGGCGACGGGCTCGTCGGGCACCGCTTCGGGCATCTCCGGCGCTTCCTCCACCACCGGCTCCTCGCGTTCAGGCAACGGCTCACCGGCCCATCGAAGGCGGCCCACCGGCTGGATGCGTTCAGCGATCCGCTCGCGCTCCAACTCCATCCGCTGCGCCTCCCGATCATCGATCCACCCGCCAAGCCAGTTGGCGAGCACCAACAACACCACCGTCACCGCCACCAGGATGCCGACCACGGTGGCGAAGTTCTTCATGAAGGCCCGATCCTGTTCGTCGTTCACGCGCACGCTCTCCTTGGATGCTTAGGGCACCGCTGCCCGGCAGTATAGGCCCGCCTCCGGACGGTTGCAGCGGAACCGGCGGCGGTGAAGAATACGCGCTGCGATTCGCCAGGCGTCGGAGACCCCCCGGGCATGTCCACCTACTTGGTTCTCAAGCACACCCACATGCTGGCGGCCTATGTCAGCATCACCCTGTTCATCCTCCGGGCCGGCCTGATGGTGCTCCGCTCCGGATGGTTGCAGCATCTCTTCTTCCGGGTCGTACCCCATATCATCGACACGGTGCTGCTGATCTGCGGGATCGCGTTGCTCTTCCAGATCTACCAGTACCCCTTCGTCCACCACTGGCTGACCGCCAAGGTGATCGGGGTCGTGGTCTACATCGTCCTGGGCAGCATCGCCCTGAAGCGAGGGCGGAACTTGGCCGTGCGGCTGGCGGCCTTCGCCGGCGCGGTGGCTATCTTCGGCTATATTTACGCCGTCGCCATCAGCAAGCATCCGCTGCCGCTCCACCTGTTGGGGTGACCGCGAGGTGATGGTCATGGACCCCTGGCCTTGGCTCCCAAAAGGTCAGTACTATAGATGGGAATCTCCCCACCGCGAGTAACGGCATGCGACTGACCAGACACAGTGACTACGCGCTCCGGGTGTTGCTCTACCTGGGCATCACAACGGAGAGTCTGGTAACCATCGGCGAGATCGCCGACCGTTACGGGATTTCACGCAACCATCTAATGAAGGTCGTCAACCGACTCGCCACCCACGGCTACGTGGAGACGGTGCGCGGCAAGCGCGGGGGGATTCGGCTGGCGCGGCCGCCGGAGGAGATCAACTTGGGGGAACTGGTCCGCCGCACCGAGGAAGAGTTCCACATGGCGGAGTGCTTCGACACCAGCCGCGGACCGTGCCGCATTGCCGGCAGTTGCTCCCTGCGTCCGGTGCTGAACGAGGCGCTGGAAGCGTTCTTTGAGGCCCTCGGCCGCTACACCCTGGCCGACCTGCTGCGTAATAGCTGTTCCGATATCGCCCTCGACCTCGACTTGGCCTGACCGCCAACGGCCCGCCCGCCGGGCGCCTCAACCCAGCGCCACCGCACCGGGACGGGGACGGGTCAACACGCTGAAGTAACGCACCACGTAGACCGCGAACGCCCCGCCCCACAGCACACCGGCCACCGCCAGCAACTCGGGCAGCGGCCAGAACGCCGCCACGATCCGCGCCAAACCACCCGCGATCACCAGCACAAACCCGGTCACCACCAAACGGTCGGCGACGATGGGACGTCCGGTGTGGCCTAGCGCCACACGGGACATCATGCCCAACCCCAGCGTGCCCAGCGCCCCGGCGGCCACAGTGTGGAACGCCACGGTCGGCGGGATCGCCAGACCCAAGTTCTGCGCGGCCCCCAAGAGATAGGCGAGGCCGAGCAGGGCGTAACCGATATGGAGCACCCACAACATCGGCTCCTCCACGGTGGCCTTGCTGCCCCAGCCGGAGAGACGGAAGAGGACCAGCGCCCCGACCACAGCCATGAGCCCCCCGGCCAGCGGCGCCCAAACCAGCAACGCGGCCGGCACCGCCACCGCCAGGGTGGCCGCCGCTTGACCCACCCGCAGGCGCATCGACACTGGCGCGTGGGGCAGCCGGCGGCTGGTGAAGAACGGCACCACCCGGCCGCCGATCAGGATCATCAGCGCGCCCAACAGCCAGACCACCGTCTCCACCGCCGGCCGCGCCACGCCGGACCAGAGCCCCAAGGCCTCGCCGTGGACCCCGGCGTTGAGGGCCGCCCACGCCAGGATCAGCGGCGGGACGAAGTAATTCCGCGGCGTCTTGGCCTGAAGGATCGGGATCGCGACCACCACCGCCAACGCCGGCAAAAAGGCCAGATCCACCAACGCCACCAACCACGCCGGCAACCCCGCCACATGGACCAGCCGCCCCGCCAGCCAGAGGAGCGCCAGGAACGCGATCAGGCGCGGGCCGGCCACCCGGCGGCCGGTCCAGTTGCCCACGGCGGTCAGCAGGAAGCCCGCCACCAGGGCGGAGGCAAAGCCGAAGGCCATCTCCCGCCCATGCCACAGGAACGGATCGCGGGGGACGGGCACCCCCATCCCGGCCAGAAAGAGCGCCCAATAGATCGTGGCCGCGGCGGCGAAGAGCGCCGCCCCAAGGAAGAAGGGCCGAAAACCGATGGAGAGAAAGACCACGACAAGCCTCCGCAGCGCAAGTAAGCGGTATGTCTTTTACCGCTTCAATGCGTCCCGGTCAAACGACCCGATCCAATCACCTTGCCCCGGCACCCCAGTTGTCCGACACTGCGCGGCTTTGGTGTCGGGTTCTCGTCTCTCGGGGTTTCGCCGTGCGGCACATTCTGCTCTCCATCTCAG
>SKYL01000079.1 GCA_007127935.1 Halorhodospira sp.
CGGCCCCGTAATCCACAAAGGCCGCTTCAAGACTCGGTTCGACGCGGGTGATGATCCCCTTATAGATATTGGACTTTTTTTGTTCCCGGGTGGGGGTTTCGATATCTAGATCGTAGAGCAGTTGGCCGTCCACCATCGCCACGCGCAACTCTTCCGGCTGAGTTGCGTTGATCAACATTCTTTTCATGAAGTAAGGATCTCCGGAGCCCTGCTGCCAGCACCTCGGTCCAATACCGGCCGTTCACGGTTTCAGGATGAACGGCCGTGGCCTTCTCTCCATTCACCCAGAGGCGCTCTCGGGAGACTTCCCCGAGGGCCAGCGCCAACAATGGATGAACCGGAAAAAACAACATGAAGACCTTGCTCCGAGGGGCGCAGGAAACGTAGGTTCGATATACTGGAGACGGCGCCAGCGCCGTCTCCCCTTAAGATCTCGTTCGGACCGCCGGTATGGAGCAGCCCGAAACTGGAAACCCGTTGGCGCGACCCGTCAAGGGGCTGCCACGTAATGGTAACTGTATCAGTAGGCAGCGATATTTTTCAAACCGTGTGAGCATTTCATGGCTGAGGTTCGCAACGCCGTTCGGCACCACCGCGTAGCCGCCGAAGAGGAGGGGCAACGGATCGATAACTATTTGATCCGATTGCTCAAGGGAGTGCCGCGTAGCCGGATTTACCGGCTTCTGCGCAAGGGAGAGGTGCGGGTTGATGGTGGACGGGCACGGCCCACGCGCCGCTTGCGGGCCGGCGAAGTAATCCGGGTGCCGCCGGTGGCCCTCGCCGAAACCGTGCAGCCACGGGCGCCCTCGGAACCGCTGACGCGTAGGCTCTCCACGGGCATCCTTTATGAAGACGACGCCCTATTGGTCCTGGACAAACCCTCCGGTCTGGCGGTCCACGGCGGTAGTTCCGTACGCCTCGGGCTCATCGAGGCCCTGCGTTCGCTTCGTCCCGACGCCCCGTATCTGGAGTTGGTCCATCGCCTGGACCGGGAGACCAGCGGCTGCCTGATGGTGGCTAAACGGGCATTGGTGCTGCGCGCCTTGCATACGCAACTCCGTGACGGCGGCGTGGAGAAGTCCTATCACGCGTTGATGGCCGGAGAGTGGCGCGGCGACAAGCTGACGGTGGATGCCCCATTGGAACGCCTTCCCGTCTCCTACCGTGATCGCCAGGTGCATGTCTCGCCGCGAGGGCGGACGGCGCGGACGGAGTTCACTGCGTTACAACGCCGCGCCGGTTACACTTTCGCGGAAGCGCGCATCGAGACCGGGCGGATGCACCAGATCCGGGTCCATGCGACCCATGTGGGCCACCCGGTGGCGGGAGACGACCGGTATGGAGACCGGGACCGTAACGCTGGGCTCCGATCCGTGGGGCTGAGACGTCTCTTTCTTCACGCCCACCGGCTGGAACTCGCCCACCCGGAGACCGGGGAGCGGCTGTCGGTCACCGCGCCGCTGAGCGAGGATCTACGACAGGTATTGGAGCGTCTGCCCGCCCACGGGCCGCTCCGTGAAGCCCATTCACCCACCGGGGAGTCGGAATGAATTCGGACATGCAGGATCCGCATTGGGAACGTGAGGCCATTCGCGAGGTACTCCTGGAGCACATCCGGGAGCAGCGGCGCGCCCGGCGATGGCGGCTGGGAATCCGTCTGGCATTGCTGGGCCTGGTCGTGTTTGCCGTGATTGTGCCCATGTGGCTCGGCCCCTCGGTGGATGAGGTGGGACCCCATACCGCCCAGGTCCGTCTGGAAGGACCGATTATGGCGGACAGTCCAGCCGGGTCCGATACGGTCATTCAAGGCCTCCAGGCGGCATTCCAGGCGCCCCAGGCCGAGGCCGTGGTGTTGCGGATCAACAGTCCCGGCGGCAGCCCGGTGCACTCCCGGCAGATCTACGAGGAGATCCGGCGGCTGCGCCTGGAACACCCGCAGACACCGCTCTACGCCGTCATCGACGACATCGGCGCCTCCGGCGCCTACTACGCGGCGGCCGCCGCCGATGCCATCTACGTGGATCGGGCCAGCCTGGTCGGCTCCATCGGCGTGATCATGGGGGGCTTCGGCCTTCAGGAGGCCATGGAGCGTCTGGGCATTGAGCGGCGCGTCTACACCGCCGGTGATCACAAGGCGTTCCTCGACCCGTTTGCACCGGAAAACCCCGGTCATATCGATCACATACGGACCATGCTGGATGAGATTCATGAACAGTTCATCGAGGCGGTGCGTGAGGGTAGGGGCGACCGCCTGGATGAGCGCCGTGCCGATGAACTCTTTTCCGGTCTGATCTGGACCGGGGAGCAGGGGGTGGCCCTCGGCCTGGTGGATGGGATCGGCGATATCCGGATGGTGGCCCGCGAGGTGGTGGGCGCCGAGGAGATCATCGACTACACCGCGGACCGGGGGTTGTTGGCGCTACTGGCCGACCGCTTCGGCGCCGCCGCGGCCCGGGCGCTTTATTCCTTGGTGGCGTATCCGGGGCCGTAGTGCCATCGTATGGGGATTGCTTCGCTGCGCTCGCAATGACCGGGGCGCTCGCAGTTTCTACGGCAACTGGAAACCGAAGCGGCGCAGCATGCGGCAGACGGTGATCTGAGGGAGCCCCACCAGCGCCGACGGGTCCGAGCATTCGATGGCGGTGAGCAGGGACGCACCGAGCCCCTCGGAGCGGATCGATCCGGCGCAGTCGAGGGGGCGGTCCAGTTCCACGTAGCGCCGGATCGTCGCCCGGTCCAGATCCCGAAACCGCACGTAAACCGGGACCAACTCCTGCTCCAGTCGATCTCCAGCCATGACCGTAACCGCGGAGAGGAAGGTGACGGTGCGCCCTGAGGCACGCTGGAGTTGCGCCTCGGCGGTGGCCGGGTCCCCCGGTTTGCCGACGATCTCGCCGTCGATCACCGCGCACTGGTCACCGCCCAAGATCACCGCCTCCGGATGGCGTGACGCCACGGTCCGCGTCTTCTCGGCGGCCAGGCGGAGCACGGCGTCGGCCGGCGCTTCATCCGCGGCGATGGTTTCGTCGATCCCCGGAGCGTCCACGTCGAAGGTGACGCCCAGCGCGGACAAGAGCGAACGGCGATAGGGCGACGACGACGCCAAGATGAGGGGCGGCTGATGCTGCATCCGGGGTCTCCTGTGTGGTCCGGTGGGGAAGGGTACGCGGACGGCGCGCCCGAGGCGAGGTCCGGAGACGGAAAATAACAGAAAGATCAGGGCAATCGGCCCTCCGGATTCGCTTTGACAGGCCTACCGGGCGCGGATACCATTGCCGCCTTATGTTGCCGGGCACTCTGGGTCCCCAAGACTTTTCCGTTCCGACCCGTACGCTTCGGGGGCGCATCGCCGTTGCGGCGATGGAGCGCTTGACCGATCTATTGGCGGAGGGGGAGGCGACCGTAGAGACCGCGCTGGAGTGCGGCCTGGATGGGGAAGGGCGGCGGACCATCGCCGGCCGGGTGCAGGCGCGGTTGCCGATGCGCTGCCACCGTTGTCTCCAGGTCTACGATCACGTGGTCGATTCATCGTTCCATGTCGTCGTGGTGGAGAGCGGCGCCGAGGCGGAGGCCCTGCCCGATGAACTTGAACCGTTCATCAGTGAGGGCGGCGCGGTCAGTCCGCACGCCGTGGTGGAAGAAGAGTTGCTGCTCTCCCTCCCGGTGGTGGCGCTCCACGATGATCGTAATGCGTGTCTCCCTCCGGCGCATGCCGCTGGGATGACACCGGAGAGAACCAGCCCCTTCGCCGCCCTCCAGGGACGGTTGGGGGGGCGTGAAGAAGATTGAACCTTTGCCTTTCCTTCGTCCGCCTCAGGGTGTGGCGACTACTTGGAGCAATTGATTATGGCCGTCCAACAGAATCGTAAGACCCCGTCCAAGCGCGGTATGCGGCGCGCCCACGATGCGCTCAAGCCGACCGCGTTGTCGGTGGAGCCGACCAGCGGGGAGACTCACCGGCGCCACCACGTCAGCGCCGACGGCTACTACCGTGGCCGTAAGGTGCTCCCCGGTAGCGCTGATTGACGGCTGCCGCTCCGGCAATGGAAGAGACCCGAACCCTGGCCCTCGACGCCATGGGGGGGGATCACGGTCCCAGCGTGGTGGTTCCGGCGGCTGCTCAGGCCCTGGGGCGTCACCGCGACCTGCGCGTGGTATTGACCGGGCCGCGGGATCAGCTCGCCGAATTGCTTGCTCAATCCGGCGCGCAGGAGTCTGAACGGCTCGTTCTCCACCACGCCAGCCAAGTGGTGGGGATGGACGAGCCTCCGTCCCAGGCGCTGCGCTCCAAGCGCGACTCTTCCATGCGCGTGGCCATCGACCTCGTCAAACGCGGTGAGGCCGACGGCTGCGTCAGCGCCGGCAATACCGGCGCATTGATGGCCACCGCTCGATATGTGCTCAAGACGCTGCCCGGGATCGACCGTCCCGCCATCATGAGCACGATCCCATCCCGGGCCGGTGCCACCCATATGCTCGACCTAGGCGCCAATGTCGATTGCACCGCGGAGCACTTATTCCAATTCGCCGTCATGGGGGCAGTGGCGGTGGAGGCAATCTACGGCTTGGAACGTCCGCGGGTGGGGCTGCTGAACATCGGCGAAGAAGAAATCAAAGGGAACGATCAGGTCAAACGCGCCGCCGAGATGCTGAGCAACGCCGATGCGATCCACTACGTCGGTTACGTGGAGGGTGACGACATCTTCGGCGACGATGTGGACGTGGTGGTCTGTGACGGCTTCGTGGGCAATGTGGCGCTGAAGAGCAGCGAGGGGTGCGCCACCCTGATCTCCGACTTTATGCGCGAAGAGTTTCAGCGCAATCTTTGGACCCGTTTGGCGGGCATGGTGGCGCTGCCGGTATTGAAGGCGTTGCGCCGCCGCATCGATCCACGGCGGTATAACGGGGCCAGTCTTCTCGGCTTGCGCGGCATTGCATTGAAGAGCCACGGCGGCGCCGACGCCTTCGCCTTCGGTAAGGCGATCGACACGGCCTACACCGAGGTGTCCCGGGGGGTGCCCACCCTCATCGACGAGCGGATCGAGACCGTCCTGGCCGCGAGAGAGAACGTGTGACCTACGCAAGGATCATCGGTACCGGCAGCTATCTCCCGGAGCGTGTGCTGACCAATCACGACCTGGAAGATATCGTGGACACCTCCGATGCCTGGGTGCGGGAGCGCACCGGCATCGTAGAGCGGCGGGTCGCCGCCTCGGGCGAGACCTGCGGCGAGTTGGCCCGGAGGGCCGCGGAGCGTGCGCTGGAGGCGGCCGGGATCTCCGCGAAGGAGATCGATTTGGTGGTGGTGGCGACCTGCACCCCGGACCGGATCTTTCCCAGCACCGCGGCGGGTCTGCAGCGGGCCTTGGGCGTTCAGCCCGGCGCCCCCGCCTTTGATCTGTCGGCGGCTTGTTCGGGGTTCGTCTATGCGTTGAGCGTGGCCGACCGGTACGTTCAGACCGGCGGCGCCCAGCGGGCGTTGGTGGTCGGCGCCGAGACCATGACCCGCATCCTCGACTGGACCGACCGTGGGACCTGTGTCCTGTTCGGGGACGGCGCCGGGGCGGTGGTCCTGGAGGCGTCGGAGACGCCGGGCATCCTCTCCACCCATCTTCACTCGGACGGCCGCTACGAGCCGCTGCTCTACGTCCCATGGGGGCCGGGGCAGGGGTACCGCAATCTGCGGCACAAGGACCGTTACATCAAGATGCGGGGCAACGAGGTCTTCAAGATCGCGGTCAAGACGTTGAGCCGTATCGTCGACGAGACCTTGGAGGCGGCCGGAATGGAGAAGTCCGACGTCGATTGGCTGGTGCCCCACCAAGCCAACATCCGCATCATCGCCGCGACCGCAAAGAAGCTCGGCCTGCCCATGGATCGCGTCGTCGTGACCGTGGACCGCCACGGGAACACTTCGGCGGCCTCGATCCCCATCGCGCTCGACACCGCGGTGCGCGACGGACGGATCCAACCGGGCGAATTGCTGCTGCTGGAGGCCTTCGGCGGCGGATTCACTTGGGGATCGGCACTGGTCCGCTTCTAGGACGCGCCCTTCGAGCGCCGGCAACGAATCCATCATCCATGCAACCCACCATTTGAACTTCGAGAGAGCCCCCCATGGTTGATCACCAGACAAGGAACGCCCCACTCGCCTTTATCTTCCCCGGTCAAGGCTCGCAATCGCTGGGCATGTTGGGCGATTGGAGTGGGGAGAAGGTTGTGCAGGAGTCCTTCCAAGAGGCCGGCGACGCCCTCGGCTACGACCTGTGGCGGCTGACCCAGGAAGGTCCCCAAGAGGATCTCGACCGTACGGATCGCACCCAGCCGGCACTGCTCACCGCCGGGGTCGCGTTGTGGCGGCTGTGGCGGGAGCGGGGCGGCCCCGAACCCGCCTTCATGGCCGGTCACAGCCTGGGGGAGTACACCGCGCTGGTTTGCGCCGGGGCGCTGCCTTTCCCCGAAGCCGTCCGCTTGGTGGCCGACCGGGGGCGCTACATGCAGGAGGCGGTGGCCGCTGGAGCGGGCGCCATGGCCGCCGTCCTCGGTCTTGACGACGACGCCGTCTGCCGGGTTTGCGCCGAAGCCGCCCAGGGTGAAGTGGTGGACGCGGTGAATTTCAATGCGCCCGGCCAAGTGGTCATTGCCGGGAATAAGAGCGCGGTGGACCGCGCGGTGGAAGCGGCGCGCGGCGCCGGGGCCAAGAAAGTGGTTCCATTGGCGGTCAGTGCGCCCTCCCACTGCGCCTTGATGCGTCCGGCTGCCCAGCGGTTGGCCGAGCGGTTGCTGGAGATCACGGTGACGCTGCCCGTGATCCCCGTGATCCATAACGTTGATGTGGGCATCTGCGCCGACCCGGCCTGTATTCGGGATCGTTTGGTGGAACAGCTGGCCAATCCGGTGCGCTGGAGCGAGACGGTACAGGACTTGGTTGCCCGTGGGGTCACCCGAGTCGTGGAGTGTGGCCCCGGTAAGGTGCTGACCGGCCTGAATCGACGCATTCATCGGGATCTGGCGTCGGCCCACCTGGGCGATCGCGCCGCGTTTGAGAAGGCGCTGCAAGAGGCCGCGGAAGGCGGCGCCTGAACCGCTACAAACTCGACAGAACAAGGGTGAACGGCGAGATGACGAACGACGATCTTGCAGACAATGTGGCATTGGTGACCGGCGCCAGCCGGGGGATCGGCAGAGCGGTCCTGTTGGAGTTGGCCCGCCGGGGTGCGGTGGTGGTGGGGACGGCCACCTCGCAAGCCGGCGCCGCCGGCATTGCCGAAGCGCTCAAGGAGGGCGGGTTCCAGGGGACCGGCCTGGTGCTGGACGTCACCGACCACGCCCAGGTGGAGGCGGTGACCGCCCAGGTCACCCAGGAGTACGGCGCACCGACCATCCTGGTCAACAATGCCGGCATCACCC
>SKYL01000329.1 GCA_007127935.1 Halorhodospira sp.
AGCTATATTGAGATCAACAATTTCTACACCGCCACCGTGTACAACAAGGGGGCGGAGGTGATCCGTATGGTCCACACGCTGCTGGGCGACGGCGCCTTCCGCCGGGGCGTCCGGCTCTACCTGGAGCGCCACGACGGCGAGGCGGCGACCATCGAGGACTTTCTACAGGCCATGGAAGAGGCCGGAAAGACCGACCTCTCTCAGTTTTCCCGTTGGTACCACCAAGCGGGAACACCCCGGCTTGATATCCGTGACGAGTACGCCCCGGAGACGGGGATCTATACCCTGCATGTGGCCCAGCACACACCGCCCACCCCGGGGCAGCCGTACAAAGAGCCGCTGCACATCCCCCTGGCCGTCGGGTTGCTGGACGGCAGCGGCCGTGAGATCCCGCCCTGTCTGGACGGCGAACCGGCGAAACCCCGCCCGGAAACCACCCGGATACTGGAGGTGCGGGAGGCTGAACAGAGCTTCCGCTTCACCGGCTGCGCCGAACGCCCCCGCCCCTCCCTGTTGCGCGGCTTCTCGGCGCCGGTTCGCCTGGAGTGCCCCTATAGCGATGAAGACTTGGCCTTCCTGCTGGCCCACGACCCCGATCCGTTCGCCCGCTGGGAGGCCGGCCAGCAACTGGCCGTCCGCATCCTGCTGGATGAGTCCTGTGGCACCCGCCGGGAAGGCGGGCTCCAACTGCTCCACGATGCCTTTCAACACTCCCTGGAGCAGTCCGCCAGCGACCCGGCGCTCACGGCCGAGGCCCTGACCCTCCCTGGTGAGATCTACCTGGCGGAACAGGTGGAGGAGGTTGACCCGGAGGCGCTCCATCAAGCCCGGGAACGCGTGCGGCGCCACCTGGGCGCGGCCTTGGGCGCGTTGTGGGCCGACCGCCACGCCGCCCTCTCGACCTCCGAACCTTGGCGCTTTCATCCCAGCGACGTCGCCCGGCGGCGGCTGCGCAACCTCGCCTTGAGCTACCTGGTAGCCGCCGACCCCGGAACGGAGGCTCAACGGGCCCTGGAGCAACTGAACCACGCCGATAACATGACCGACCGCTACGCCGCCCTCGCCTGCCTCGCCGACACCACGGGGCCGGAACGGGAGGAGGCGCTGGCGGAATTTTACCGGCAGTGGCGCGATGAACCGCTGGTACTTGACAAGTGGTTCCGTGTCCAGGCTTTATCCATCAGTGAGGACACGCCGGCACGGGTCAGGGCATTGTTGTCCCACACGGACTTCACCATGGACAATCCCAATCGGGTGCGCTCGGTCCTCGGCGCCTTCTCCCATGGGAACCCCGCCCGTTTTCACGTGCCGGACGGCGAGGGATACGCGCTGCTGGCCGGACAGGTATTGGCGCTGGACGCCTTCAATCCGCAATTGGCCGCGCGCATCCTCGCCCCGTTGACCCAATGGCGCCGGTTCGAGCCCCACCGTCGCGGGCTCATGCAAAAACAATTGGAACGGATCATGGAGAGCGATTCGTTGTCGAAGGATGTGTATGAAGTGGCCTCCAAGAGCCTGGAGGCCCCGTGAGCGATTTTGCAACGAGCCGAGCCATGCACTATTGGCGACACTGGAGAGAACTCGTGGGCCGACATCCCCTGCTCAGCGCCGCGGTGGCCATCACCCTGGCGTTGCTGCTCTCGCCGATCATCGGCGGTGAGCCCCAATCCCCTGAATCCACCGCCGCCGTTGAAGCCGCCGAGGCGCATCCGTCCTCGCTGCTGGAGCCCCTCCACCCCGGACGCGCCCAACGCGAGAAGACGCTGGTGGTGGCCGATCTGCTGGGCCGTTACCACTACAGCAGCCGGAACATCGATGAGCGGATGACCCGCGACGCGGTGGAGAACTACCTGGAACGGCTCGACCGCGGCCGACTCTACCTGTTGGCGGACGACGTGGCATCGTTCCGCGAGCATACCCCGGAACTGATGCGGGGGCTGAGCCGAGGGGACGTTCAGCCCGCCTTCGACCTGTACAACACGTACCGCGTTCGTGTCGGCGAGCGGATCGAGCACGCCCTGGCGCTGCTGGAAGACGGCACCCTCCTGGACTTCGACGGCAACGGCGCCTACGAGCAGGACCGCCGGGACATCGAGTGGGCCGACGATCGGGCGGCGCTGGACGAGGTGTGGCGCCAACGTGTCACCCACGACGCGCTCACCCTGCACTTGGCGGGCCGAGACAACGACCAAATCCTGGACAACCTGACCCGCCGTTACCGAAACATCGAGAAGGTCGCCCGAGAGGCAGAAGAAGAGGATGTGATTAACCACTACCTCACCGCCTGGGCCGCCGCCTTCGACCCCCACAGCAGCTACTTTTCGCCCCAGCGGTCGGAGGACTTCGACATCAACATGTCGTTGCAGTTGGAGGGCATCGGTGCCCAACTGCGGCACCGACAGGACTTCACCGAGGTGGTCGGCCTGATCTCCGGCGGTCCGGCGGAACGCTCCGGCAAGCTGAGCCTGGGCGACCGGATCATCGGCGTCGCCCAGGGCAAGGATGGTGAGATGGAGGACGTGGTGGGCCGGCAGCTCCACCAGGTGGTGAACCTGATCCGGGGGCCGGAGGGCTCCACCGTCCGTCTCAAGGTGATCCCCCCCAGCGGCAGTGACACCCCGAGGCTCATCGAGTTGGTGCGCAGCACCGTGCGGCTGGAAGACCAAGCCGCGCGCTCCGATATCCAGGAACGGACCGCGCCGGACGGCGGCACCGAACGGATCGGGGTAATCACCATCCCCACCTTCTACCGCGACTTCCGTGCCGCCCAGGCCAACGATCCGGACTTCCGCAGCACCACCCGGGACGTGGAGCGCCTGCTGGAAGAGTTGCTGGCCGAAGGCATCCACGGCCTGGTCATCGACCTGCGGGGCAACTCCGGCGGCTCGCTGCGTGAGGCGACCACCCTAACCCAGCTCTTCACCGGGGGCGGCCCGGCGGTCCAGGTCCGCAACCACCGGGGCAAGCTCGAGATGGTCGGCGACGGCAACGGGACCCCCGCCTACGCCGGCCCCCTGGCGGTGCTGGTGGACCGGCGCAGCGCCTCCGCCTCGGAGATCTTCGCCGCCGCCATCCAGGACTACGGCAGCGGCATTGTCATCGGCGACCAGACCTTCGGCAAGGGTACCGTCCAGCAGATGATCAATCTGGACAACTACGCCATCCCCGGCGAAGACCAATCCGGAAGGCTGAAGTTGACCATCGCTCAGTTCTACCGGGTGAACGGTGAGAGCACCCAGTTGGTGGGGGTCACGCCCGACATCCATCTGCCGTCCCACCTCGACCACGACGAACTGGGCGAACGGGCCACCCGCAACCCGCTGCCGGCCACCAAGATCCGGGCGGTCAACGTCCCACGCCGGCACGACTTCGCGGACCTCTTGCCGGCCTTAACCTTGCGGCATGAGATGCGCACGCGGGACGACGACGCGTTCCTTGCTCTGCAAGCCGAGTTGGAACTGCGGCGGGAGGCCCGCAAGAACAGTTCGGTGCCGTTGAACAAAGAGGCCCGGCAGGCCGAGGCCAAGGCGTACGAGGACGAACGGCTGGCGGTCCACAACCTGCGCCGCCTCTCCCACGGTCTGGAGCCGCTGGAGAAGGCCGAGGACATCAACGAGGACGACCTGCCCGATCTCCTGTTGGAGGTAACGGCCGATATCGTTCTGGACCTCCACCTATTGCAACGGCAGCACGAGGCCGACCAACTGACGGCGGAACAACACGCCGACAGCTGACCCGGACATACTCCCGGTGAGCGACGACGGACGCCGATGGATCGGGTGGCGGGAGTGGGCGGCTCTGCCCGCATTGGGTATCGAGCGCCTCAAGGTAAAGAGCGATACCGGGGCACGCACCTCCGCCCTCCACGCCTTCGCCTTGGAACCGTTTCAGCGCGACGGCCGCCAGTGGGTCCGCTTCGGCATCCACCCGGTGCAGCGTTCCACCAAGGTGGAGGTCTGGTGTGAGGCCCCGGCAGTCGATCGGCGGCCGGTCACCGACTCCGGCGGCCACCGGGAGGAGCGCTGGGTCATCGAGACCGACCTCGTCCTCGGCGGCCAGCGGTGGCCGGTGGATCTGACCCTGACCGCCCGCGACACCATGCGTTTTCGGATGCTATTGGGGAGAAGGGCCATGGCCGGACGTTTTCTCGTCGACCCCGACGCCTCCTACCTGACCGGCCGTCCGGAACCGGCGCGATGAAGATCGCCATCCTCTCCCGCAACCCCAAGCTCTACTCCACCCGGCGGCTGGTTGAGGCGTCCACCGCCCACGGGCACGACGCACGGGTCATCGACCCGCTGCGCTGCTACATGAACATCGCCACCGGCAAACCCGAGATGCACTACAAAGGCGCCAGGCTGGAAGGCTTCGACGCGGTGATTCCCCGCATCGGCGCCTCCATCACCTTCTACGGGACCGCGGTGGTGCGCCAGTTCGAGATGATGGGCGTCTACCCGCTGAACGAGTCCCAAGCCATCCACCGCTCCCGTGACAAGCTGCGCTCGATGCAACTCCTCTCCCGGGAAGACATCGGCATGCCGGCCACCGGCTTCGCCCACTCCCCCGACGACACCCGCGACCTGCTGCAACTGGTGGGGGGCGCCCCGGTGGTACTCAAGCTCCTGGAGGGCACCCAGGGAATCGGCGTCGTCCTCGCCGAGACCCGCAAGGCCGCCGAGAGCGTCATCGAGGCGTTCCGCGGGCTCCACGCCCACTTTCTGGTGCAGACCTTTGTCAAGGAGGCCGATGGGGCGGACATCCGTTGCTTCGTCATCGGCGGCAAGGTGGTGGCGGCGATGAAACGCCAGGCCAAAGAGGGGGAGTTCCGCTCCAACCTCCACCGGGGCGGCCACGCCGAGTTGGTCCGCATCACCGCCCGGGAGCGGGCCACCGCGGTACAGGCCGCCCGCGTCCTCGGTCTCAATGTTTCCGGCGTCGACCTGCTCCGCTCCAACGAGGGTCCGGTAGTGATGGAGGTCAACTCATCGCCGGGGCTGGAGGGCATCGAACGGGCCACCGGGAAAGACGTGGCCAGGCTCATCATCGAATTCATCGAGAAGCACCACCGTCCGGGCAAGACCCGCACCAAGGGAAGGCGCGGCTGATGCCCCGGCGCGCGCCCATCACCGTCGGCGGCGAGACGGTGCGCCCCGGCGAGCGGCGCACCGTGGCCCTCGACACCGCCCAGCTCTACACCCACACCCCGGTGGGGATGCCGGTGCACGTCATCCACGGCCGCCGCGACGGCCCCGTATTGAGCCTGAGCGCCGCCATCCACGGCGACGAGATCAACGGTATTGAGATCATCCGCCGCGTCCTTGCGCTGCCCCAACTCCAACGGCTGCGCGGCACCCTGCTGGCGGTACCCATCGTCAACGTCTTCGGCGTCCTCGCCCAGACCCGCTACCTCCCCGACCGGCGCGATCTCAATCGCAGCTTCCCCGGCAGCGCCGGCGGCTCCCTGGCCGCACGGCTAGCCCACCTCTTCGTCGACGAGATCCTTGATCACGCCACCCACGTCATTGACCTCCACACCGGCGCCGCCCACCGAACCAACCTGCCCCAGGTACGCGCCAACCTCGAAGAGCGGCGCAACGTGGAGTTGGCGGAGGCCTTTGGCGCGCCGGTGATCCTCCACTCCCGGCTGCGCGACGGTTCCCTGCGCGCCGCCGCCGAAGAGCGCGGCCTCCCGGCCCTGGTCTACGAGGCGGGCGAGGCGCTGCGGTTTGACGACGCATCGATCAAGATCGGTGTCCATGGCGTCATCGCCGCCATGCGTGCGCTGGAGATGCTCCCCCGAGTCCGGCGCAAGCGGAACTCCCCGCCGCCGGCCCGGGTGGAGACCACCCGCTGGGTGCGGGCCGACTGCAGCGGCATCCTGCGCACGACGATCCAGTTGGGGCGGCCAGTAAAGAAGGGCCAGCGCCTCGGACTGATCTCCGACCCCTTCGGTGACGGCGAAACGCCGGTGACCTCTGATCTGGACGGCATCGTCATCGGCCATACCAACCTCCCGCTGGTCCATGAGGGAGACGCCCTCTTTCACATTGCCCGCGTCCACCACCCGGGCGAGGCCGCCGCGGCAGTGGAGGCATTTACCAACTCGATGTCATGAGGGTGGCGCCCCCCCGGCCCGTTCCATGTGCTCCACGCGCAGTTGAAGCTCCGTGCGCCCACCGTAGCAGTTGATCTCCAGGCGATAGGCGATGTGGACGGCGCCGTCGAGACCATCCCACCCCCGGGCCGCGGCGCCGAAAGCGATGGCGCGGTGGACGGCACCCCCGCCGGGTTCGCCAGCCCTCAGTTGGAGCCGAAGGTGGCCGCCACGCAGCGCCGAGGCGTGATCGATCCGAAAAACCCCGTCAAAGAGCGGTTCGGGAAAGCCGGTACCCCAGGGGCCGCCGTCGCGCAGGGCGGAGGCGGCGTCCAGAGTCCTCTCCGCCACGGCCAACGGCCCGTCCGAGACCAGCTCCGTTTGCGGCGCCCGGCCACCTAGGACCTCATCAAGGGTCTCAGCGAAGAGGGTGCGGAACTCGGGCAGCCGCGCCTCATCGAGGGTCAGTCCGGCGGCCATAGCGTGGCCGCCGAAGCGGCGCATCAGCCCGGGACGCAGTGTCTCCATGCGCGCCAGCAGGTCGCGTATGTGGAGGCCGGGGACGGAGCGCGCCGAGCCTTTCCAGCCACCCCCCCCCGCCGGGGCGAAGGCCACCACCGGGCGCTGGTAGCGCTCCTTGAGCCGCGAGGCGAGGATGCCGGCGACCCCTTCGTGCCAGCCGGAGGCGGCGACGCAGAGTCCGAGGCCGGCCTCCTCGCTGCCGTCCTCCACCGCCGCCAGGGCCTCTTCGGTCATCTGCGCCTCCACCTCGCGGCGGCGGCGGTTGAGATCATCCAGTTCGCGGGCGCGGGCGGCGGCTTCCGCCGGATCGTCGGCCAGCAGGCACTGGACCCCCACGGCCATGTTGTCGAGCCGCCCGGCGGCGTTGAGTCGGGGGGCCACGGCGAACGAGAGGTCACCGGCGGTGACGTTGCGCGGGTCGCGTCCGGCCAGCTCCAACAGCGCGGCAATGCCGGGCGTCGCGGCCCCGGCGCGGATCCGGCGCAACCCCTGCTCCACCAGGATGCGGTTGTTGTAGTCGAGGGGGACCAAGTCGGCCACGGTGCCGAGAGCCACCAGGTCGAGCCACGCGGCGGGATTCGGCCGCTCGCCGGTGAACGCGCCGGCGGCGGCGAGGCGGGCGCGGACGGCGAGGAGCAGGTAGAAGGCGACGCCGACCCCGGAGAGGTGTTTGCTGGGAAAGCCGTCGTCGGCCCGGTTGGGGTCGACCACGGCCTCCGCCGCCGGCAGCCGGGGGCCGGGCAGGTGGTGGTCGGTGACCACCACGCGCATGCCGGCGGCGTGGGCGGC
>SKYL01000001.1 GCA_007127935.1 Halorhodospira sp.
ACCGGTCACCGACGGCATCCATGCCGTCGGACGCCCCCGCATGGGCACCCCCACCCCCCAGCCCCCTCTCGTAGCCGACCCTTCAGTGCGAGACTCCCACTCCTATGGTGTGGCGGGGTCTTGGCCAGTACCGTAGCCGTGGCCGACCCGGGGGCGTGGGACTTTCGCCTCGAGCGGGGGCACTTGGAGGCCGGCGCGCTGACCGCCGCCGAACGCCCCGCCGACGGCAGTCACTCCCTGGCACTGGTGGGGAGCGCTGTTTGGCTGGGGTCGGAGCGCTGGGAGGTACGCCTGGGGGCGCGGGCCGATGGGTGGTATCGGCACAACGAGGAGTCATTCTCCGGGGCCGACTTGGACTACGACGAGTCGTGGCTGCGCCTGCGCGGCGATGCGTGGCGGTTCACGGCGGGGGCGCAGCGGGTCTCCTGGGGCCGGGTGGATGAGGTCCCGCCCACCAACCGGCTCGTCCGGCAGGATTTGACGCGGTTTCTTCTCGATGAACTGGCCCACCGGGAGCGGGCCACCCCGGCGCTGCGGTTGGAGTGGTACCACCACGCCTGGACGGTGGATCTGCTCTGGCATCCGGTCTTCCGGGAGGCGGAGATGCCGGATGAGGACAACATCTGGTCGCCGGTGGACCGGACCCGCGGCCGCCTGTTGGGGCTGCCCGACGACCCGGCGTTGGCCGAGGAGATCCGCACCGCCCGCTTCCGCGATGCCGAGGTGGACGGCGGCGTCGGCGGTGCTCGGGTCAGCCGGTTCGGGCGGCGGATGGACTACGCGGTCACCGTCCAGCGCGCGCGCCACTCGGCCCCGTACTACCGCTTCGACCCGGCGGAACTCACCTTCACCGCTGTCCACCCCCGCACCACGGTGGTGGGCGGGGACCTGGGCTTCGCGGCCGGGGCGGTCACTTGGCGGGCCGAGGCGGCCTGGCTCAGCGATGTACCGGCCACCCTGGAGGACGACCGGACCTTCACCACGGTGGAGGGCTTCGACTGGGTAGTCGGTGCCGAGGGATTCCCCGGCGACGCCGATCTGCGGCTCACGGTGCAGTTGGCCGGCCAGCACCTGAGGGACGGCGGCGACGTGCTGGAACCGGCGCGGGCCTACTACCTCAACGGGGAGATCGAGGACCAGCCGGCCCGGGGGCGCTGGCGGGTCCGGCTGCGCTTCTCCCTCGGCCTCGACCGCCGCGACGCCTACCTCAACCCCGAGGTCGCCTACCGCCGCTGGGAGCCCCACGAGTTCTACCTGGGAGGGCACTGGTTCGACGGCGCCGACGGCACCGCCGGCGACTTCTACCGGGACCACCGCATCATCGTGGCCGGCTGGCGGGGGACGCTGTGAACCGGTGGCTGTGGGACCGGCCCCGGTGGGCGATGGCGCTCGTCGCGCTGCTCTTCCTCGCCCCCGGACCGCTGCTACTGCAACTCGACCTGGACAATGCACCGGAGCGCTACTTCCCGGCGAACGCCCCGGCGGTGGTCTTCGACCACGGGGTCCGCCAGCGTTTTCCCCAAGACCAGATGGTGGTGGCCCTCTTCGAGGGCGACGACCTCTTCAGCCCGGCCTTTCTGGCCAGGCTCGACGCCGCCGCCCGCGCCCTGGAGGCCCACCCCCGGGTGGAGCGGGTGCTGTCGGTCACCACCGCCGACCACATCCGCGCCACCGAGGACGGTTTCGCGGTGGAGTTACTGGTGGACGGCACGGACCTCGCAAGCCGGTCGCCGGAGGCGTGGCGGCAGCGCGCCCTGGACGACCGTTTCGCCCCCGGCCTGCTGCTCTCCCGGGACGGTGGCGCCCTGGCCCTGGCCGTCCGTCCCCACCGGCTCGACGACAGCCTCCAGCGTTTGGAATTGGAACAGGCGGTGCGCGCCGCGGTGGCCGATCACCAACTCGACCACCGCCTCACCGCCGTGGCCGGGCACATCGCCCTGGACGCCGCGCAATTGCGGTCCATGGTCACCGACACCGCCACCTTCGTCCCACTCACCACCGCCATCGGCCTACTGCTATTGTGGTGGATGTTCCGGCGCCTCCCGGCGGTGGTGATCGCCGCCGTGGTCATCGGCGTCGTGGTCAACGCCGCGGTGGGGCTGCTGGCCGCCTTCGGGCAGCCCTACACCCTAGTCTCGTCCATCCTCCCGCCGCTGCTCTCCGCCCTCTCGGTGGCGATGCTGATGCACCTCTACAACGCCGTCCTCCACGCCGCCCAGCGCGGGCTCACCGGCCGGGAACGGATGGAGCGGGCGCTGGACGTGGTAGCCCGTCCCACCGCCTTCACCGC
Source organism: Halorhodospira sp. (assembly GCA_007127935.1). Lineage (GTDB taxonomy): Bacteria > Pseudomonadota > Gammaproteobacteria > Nitrococcales > Halorhodospiraceae > SKYL01. Next base: position 2,291 of record SKYL01000001.1, read on the forward strand.
CCTGACCACCGCGGCCGGGCTCGCCTCCCTCGGCTTGAGCCCAATCCCGCCCATCGCCGCCTTCGGCCTCACCGCCGCCGCCGGCGTCCTGCTGCTGGCGGCGCTGGTGGTGTGGGTGGTCCCGCCGCTGCTACTGCACTGGGACCGGGACCCCTGGCCCCGGCGGCGCGGCGGCATGGCGTGGATGAACCGCCTGGCGGCGCGGGCCGCCGTCATCTCCATGCGCCGCGCCGGGTGGATCGCCGCCGGAACGGTCCTCTTCCTGGCCGTCGCCCTGCCCCAGATCCGCCATGTGGAAGTGGAGACCGACCTCTACGCCTTCTTCGCCGACGACCACCCCCTCACCACCGCCACCCGGCGGGTGGAGGAGCGCCTCTCCGGCGTCATGCCCCTGGAAGTGATCTTCGACGGCCCCGGCCGCGACAGCCTCACCGACCCGGACCGCCTGCGCGAGATCCGGCGCGTCCAGGCGTGGCTCGACGACCGCCCCGAAGTCGATTACAGCCTCTCCTTGCCCGACTTGGTGGAGCAGATGCACTGGGCCTTCCACGACGAAGACCCGGCCCACCGCGCGGTGCCCGACGACCCGTTCCTGATCGCCCAATACTTCCTGGTCTACGACGGCCACGACCTCTATGAACTGGTGGACCGCGACCACCAACGCGCGCGCCTGCTGCTCCAACTCAACGCCCACGGCGCCGCCGAACTCAACGGGTTGATGGCCGACCTGCGCCGCCACTTGGAGGCCGAACCGCCGGGGGATCTGACGTGGGATCTCGCCGCCATGGGGCGGCTCTTCGCCGACCAGGAGCGGCTGTTGATCCAAGGTCAACTCCACAGCCTGCTGGCGGTGGCCGCCCTTATCGCCGCGCTGATGCTCATCCTGTGGCGCTCGCTCGCCGCGGCGGCGCTGACCATGTTGCCCAACATGGCCCCGGTGGCGATCATCTTCACCGTTATGGGCGTCCTGGGCATCTGGCTCGACATGGCCACCGCCATGATCGCCAGTGTCGCCATCGGCATCGCCGTGGACGACACCATCCACTTCTACCACGGCTACCGGGAACGGCGCGGCCGGGGCGCGGGTCCCGCCCTCGCCATGGCCCGCACCTTCCGCCAGGCGGGCCGAGCGGTGACCGCCACCACATTGGTACTGTGCGCCCAATTCCTGGTGTTGGCGCTCTCGGACTTTCAGCCCACGGTCTCCTTTGGTGTACTGACCGCCTTCGGCCTGGCGGCGGCGTGGGCCTTCGATCTGTTCGTGCTACCGGCGCTGGTGGTGGTGGGGCATCGGTTATCGGGGGTGCGCAACCGCTAACCGGGTGAATTCTCAAGGCAAAGCAAAGGGCGGGCATATAGCCCGCCCTTTGTGCATCCTTTGTTGGTTCCGAGGCCGCGAACGCCTCAGCCCATGGTCACCTCTTCCTCGGCGCCGCCGCGGCGGCGGGCGAAGACGGCCAAGCCGATCAGCCCAAAGCCCAAGAGCAGGAGCACGCTGGGCTCCGGCACCTGGAAGCGGATGGTGCTGTTGAGGTCCGCTTGGCGGACCAAGACGTCTTCCCCCTCCTCGGTGGTAAACGCCACCAACTGGTCGTCCGTCGGCAGCGGCGGGTCGACGTTGGTGTCGAGCCTCCAGTGGATCTGCACCGGATTGCCGACATCGGCGCTCCACAGGTTGAAGAAGGTATTGTCGAGATCGACATCGCGCATGAAGGCCTCGATGAAGGCCGCATCCGGGTCCGCCGGGTCGAGCCACGAGTAGGTGATCTCACCCAACAGATCGAGGTTCGGACCCGCCATCAACGATCCGGTGACGTCCATCTGCAACACCTTGATCCGATCGCCGGTCACCCCGTCCTCGAAGTAGAGATCGAGAAAACCGTCGTTGTATGCGATCGGGTTGCCCAGGTCACCGGTGGTCACGCCCGCGATCTGGTAGTCAATGGTCAACCCCCAGCCGGTGTTGTCAAAGAACCAGTTGTCCGCGTGGAAGCCGTTGGCCGCATCAATACCACCGAACCCCGGTTCGAAGTTCAGACTGGTGATGTTGCGGTCACCCACGGCGTCGGGGTTGAACAAGTCGACCGAACTGACCCCGTCAATGGCCGTATGGTTGCCGGCCATGAAGCCATAGCTGTCCATCACGCTCTGGATGTTCGTATCCACCAACGCCGTGCCCGCCACATTGGGATCGCCGAAATAGAACGACGTGGCCAGCGAATCACTGGTCCCCAAGGTGCGGATGGGCGCGGTCGTGGTCTCGCCATTGCCGCTGTAGTCGAAGCTCACATCGATCTGGAAGGGCCCCGCCACCGCGGCGCCGGACGACACCGCCGTCCCCAGCACCGCCACTGCGAGTAGTCGTTTGTACATGGAAGCCTCCGTTATTGCTTTCGGCCAATGCCGCTCAAGGGTTTCGCATCTACTGATAAGCACGGCCCGTGCCACCCTGGACAACACCATGTAATATATTGTTCTTGTTTGTTTTTTTGAGGAGCCTCCCCATCACCTCACCCCCGCTCTGACCCGCCGTACCCGCCGGTGTAAGAGGGCCCGACACCCTATAGCGCCTCCAACATGGCCTTGGCGGCTTCCCGTTGGGAAAAGTCGGCCGAATCCTCCAACAAACCCTGCAACAGACTGCGCGCCTCCTCGTGACGGCCCCGTTCCCGCAGTGTCCGGGCCAGGTGGAAGCGGGGCGCGGCGGCCTCCGGGTGGCGCTCCACCACCTTTCGCAACAGGACCTCCGCCCGCTCATACTCCCCGTTGTAAAAGAGCACGACAGCCAAAGTATCCATCACTGCCCCGGACTCCGGCGCCAAGTCGTGGGCCCGGCCCGCCAACTCCAATGCCCGCTCACTGTCACGGGCGCGCAGCAGCCAGGCGAGGTTGTTCAGCGCCACCACGTCGTCCGGCTGGAGTTCCAGGATGCGCTGGTAAATCTGTTCCACGGTCTCCAGGTCTCCGGCCCGCTCGACGCGGCTTGCCAATAAGTGCCATACCGGGCGGTCCCCCGGGTGGGCCTCCAACCAGCGCCACAGCACGTCCACCCCCTCCTGGGGCCGCCCCGCCCCGTCCAGGGCGTGGACGTAGTCCACCACCCACGCCCGCACCGAACGCTCCTCCAAGGCTCGGGCGTAGTGCGCCACGGCCGTGTCGTAATCCCCCCGGTGCAGCGCCAACGCGCCCTCCAAGGCGTCCACCTGGGGGCGTTGCAGCGCCTCCGGACGCTGGGCGAAGTCCCGGCGCAGCTGCGCCAGATCCGCCTCGGCGGCCTCCCGGCGGCCCAACTGCATGTCGAGACGGACCCGATTGAGGCGGGCCTCCAGGTCATTGGGCTCCAAGCGGATCAGGCGCTCCAGGGTCTCCCGCGCCCTCACCGCGTCACCCGCCTCTTCCTGGAGACGGGCCAGGCGCCGCAGCAGGGGCAAGTGGTCGGGCTGCTCCTCCAGCAGGATTTCGATACGGTCGGCGGCAACATCCGAACGCCCCATGGCCCGTTCCAGGTCGGCCATGGCCACCGTCAAACCGACGCTTCCCGGGTGGTGTTCCAAGACGCCCCGCAAGGTCTCCATGGCGCTCTCGGGGTCACCACCATCGGCTTGGAGGCGCGCCAACATCAGGGCCGGCGCCCGCGCCGCCGGGTCATTCTTCACCGCGCCTTGCAGCCATGCCGCCGCCGCCCCGGGACGCCCCTCGGCCAGTTCCAAGCGGGCCAGTTGGAGGGCCGATGGGACGTGGCCCGGCCGATCTTCCTGAAGGGCTTTGAGGATGCGGCGGGCCTCATCAGGGCGGCCCGCATACACCTCCACGCCGGCCAGGTTCATGTGGATGGAGAAGCGCTCCGGCTCCAACGCCAACGCCTCTTCGAAGACCGCCCGGGCCTCCTCGAACCGGTTCAGGCCCATCAGCGCGGCGGCTTCGAACTGTATCGCCTCCACGTTCTCCGGGTGCTTCTTCCGGTAGGCGCGGCTCCGCTCCAGGGCGTCAGCGAAGTCTCCCCCTTGCAGGAGGCCCAGCACCACGGCGCGGTCGGCCTCCCGTGGCGCCGCATCGAGATCGGAGGCCCGCCGCAGCGCATCCAGGCCAGCCTCGCGGGCCCCCTGCTCCAATAACGCCAATCCCATGGATTCATGCAACCCGGCCGCCTCCGGATACCGCTGTAAGCCCGCGTCGAGGATCGCCATCCCCTCCTCGGCATCGCCCCCGGCCAGGTGGACCCGGGCCAACATCTCCAACAACTCGGCGGAGTGCCCGACCTCCTGGGCGGAGCGCTCCAACAGTTGCCGCGCCTCGTCGTACCGGTCCTGGGCGAGATAGACCCGGGTCAGCAACCGCATCGCATCCATGGAGCGAGGCGTAAAGACCAAGTGACGCTCCAGGAAGTGCTCGGCTTGGGCCAGATTGCCCTCCATCAGGTGCACCGCCCCCAGCTGCAACATGGCGGGGGCGTAGCGCCGGTCCACCGCCAGGGCCTGCGCGAAGCTGCGCCGAGCCTCGCCGTGATCCTCTCGATGGAGGTGGTAGAGCCCATGGATGTAGTGGTAGCGGGGGTTCTCGGCGCCGACCCGGGACAGCACAGTCAGGTCCTCCCGGGCCTCGTTCAGCCGCCCGAGGCGGATGCGCACCCCGGCCCGGGTCAGCAGGTCAGGCCCGATGACGGCACGATGGGTCACCGCTTGGGACAGCGCCTCCTCCGCCCCCTCCAGGTCCCCGGCCGCCATGCGCAGTTCGCCCAGCAGCGACCACGGCGGCCCGTACTCCGGCGCCTCGGCCACCGCCCTCTCCAGCAGCCGCATGCCCTCCGGGCGGTCTCCCTCGGCCACCGCCCAATAGGCCCGGGCCATCCACACCGCCGGCGCCGCCTCATCCGCGGCACGGGCTTCCTCCAACAGCGCCCGCCCCTCATCGAGCTGTCCGCCCACCAACGCACCGATGGCGCGGTAGGCGAGGTAGTCGGCCAGACGGGGATGGTCTCCCGGCGGGGCATCGATTTGGGCCAGACTGGAGAACCGGCCCAGTTCGAATCGCGCCGAAGCCAATTCTACGGCCACCTCTTCCTCCGGCAGGCCG